>JALQYN010000097.1 GCA_023254055.1 Polaribacter sp. | reverse complement strand
GATATTGAAGAAATATTAAAAATTATCGGAAGTATTCAAAAAACAATTAGAAACACTAATTCGTAATTCATAATTTTGAATTCATAATTATTTATATGACAATTTTAGATAAAATAATAGCATTTAAAAAGAAGGAAATCGCAAAAATAAAAGCAGAGGTTCCTGTAAAGAAATTGGTAGAAAGTCCGAGTTTTAAAAGACAACCTTTTTCATTAAAAAAATCGTTATTGGAAGTGGGTTCAACCGGAGTGATTGCAGAGTTTAAAAGACAATCACCTTCTAAAGGAATTATCAACAACAAAGCAACCATTGCAGATGTTACTAATGGATATTTAGAAGCAAATGTAGCTGCGCAATCTATTTTAACGGATATCTCTTTTTTTGGTGGAACCATGGCAGATCTGATGGAAGCAAGAACCATCAATCAAATAAAACCAATTTTAAGAAAAGATTTTATTGTAGATGCATTTCAAATTGTAGAAGCAAAGGCAATTGGAGCCGATGTTATTTTATTAATTGCAGCTTGTTTAACCAAAGAACAATTAAAAAATTACGGACAATTGGCAACTGATTTAGGATTGGAAGTGTTGTATGAAGTACACAGTCAGGAAGATTTAGATAAGATTGAATTGTCAAATAAAATCATAGGGATTAATAACAGAAATTTAAAAACTTTTGAAGTTGATTTGGAACATTCAATCGTTTTAGCCAACCAAATTCCAGATACATGTATCAAAGTTTCTGAAAGCGGAATCTCAGATCCAAGAATTATTACAGGATTAAAAGAATATGGGTTTCAAGGTTTTTTGATAGGAGAAAACTTTATGAAAACAGGAGATCCCGGATTGGCTTGTCAAGAATTTATTAGTCAAATTAGATAATATATTAATGTCATTCCTGCGGAGGCAGGAACCTCATAAAGAGCATATACAATTAAAAATAGATTCCTGCTTTCGCAGGAATGACAACAGAAAATGAAACTAAAAGTTTGTGGAATGAAATACATAGAGAATATTCAGCAAGTAGCTGAATTACAACCCGATTATTTGGGCTTTATTTTCTATGAAAAATCAAAACGAAATTTTGATGGAGTTATTCCAGAGCTTCCAAAATCGATTAAAAAAGTTGGTGTTTTTGTAAACGAAACTATTGATGAGGTTTTGTCAAAAATTAGAAAACACGATTTACAAACGGTGCAATTGCATGGGGATGAAACAGTAACATATATTAACGAATTAAAATGTCATTTCGAACAAAGTGAGAAATCTTATCAAAAGAATTTGAAACATCCTCTCGAGTCCGCTCGAGGTAACAATTCGTTAGAAATCATCAAAGTATTCGGAATTAAAGACGAGTTTAATTTTGATATTTTAAAACCCTATGAAGATGTTGTTGATTATTTTTTATTTGACACCAAAGGAAAAGAAAGAGGAGGAAACGGAGTCACATTTAATTGGAAAGTATTACAGAAATACACTTCGAAAAAGCCCTATTTTTTAAGTGGCGGAATTGGTTTGGAAAACACAAACAATGTTCTGTCATTCCTGCGAAAGCAGCAATCCAACTATTGTTATGCATTAGATATAAATAGCAAATTTGAAAGTAAACCAGGAGTTAAAAAGATAGAAGAATTACAAGAGTTTAAAAAGAACGTCATTACGAGCAAAGCGAAGTAATCTGTTAATAAATAACGAGATTGCTTCATTACATTCGCAATGACAGAAAATAAAAATATGAAATCAAAATTTCAACCAACTACAGAAGGATATTACGGACAGTTTGGGGGTGCTTTTATACCAGAATTGTTGTATCCAAATGTAAAAGAATTAGAAGATAATTATTTACAGATTTTGGAATCTTCAGCATTTCAAGAGGAGTATAAAGATTTGTTACAGCATTATGTTGGCCGTCCGAGTCCGTTGTATTTAGCAAAACGTTTGTCAGAAAAATATGGGGCAACCATTTATTTAAAGCGCGAAGATTTAAACCACACAGGCGCGCACAAAGTCAATAATACCATTGGGCAGATTTTAGTGGCCAAGCATTTAGGCAAAACAAAAATTATTGCAGAAACTGGTGCAGGACAACATGGGGTTGCTACAGCTACAGTATGTGCATTAATGAATTTAGAATGTGTGGTTTTTATGGGCGAAACCGACATCAAACGTCAAGCACCCAATGTAGCTCGAATGAAAATGTTAGGAGTAAAAGTGGTTCCGGCAACAAGCGGAAGTAAAACATTAAAAGATGCCACTAATGAAGCCATCAGATATTGGATTCAACATCCAGAAACCTATTATTTAATAGGTTCTGTTGTTGGTCCACATCCATATCCAGACATGGTTGCAAGATTGCAAGCTGTCATTTCTGAAGAAATGAAAGTGCAATTAAAAGCCCAAACTGGTAATGAAAATCCAGATACCATTATTGCTTGTGTAGGAGGAGGATCTAATGCAGCAGGTGCATTTTATCATTATTTAGATGATGAAAATGTAGAGTTGATTGCGGTTGAAGCAGCTGGATTGGGTGTTCATTCTGGAGAAAGTGCAGCAACTTCTCAATTAGGTGAAGTTGGTGTAATTCATGGTTCTAAAACTATTTTAATGCAAGATGAATACGGTCAAATTACCGAGCCTTATTCTATTTCTGCAGGATTAGATTATCCTGGAGTTGGACCTTTACATGCTTTTTTACATGAAACAAAACGGGCTCAATTTATGAATGCAACAGATAAGGAGGCATTAGATGCGGCTTTTGAGTTAACTCAACTTGAAGGAATTATCCCGGCCTTAGAAACGGCACATGCCTTGGCAGTTTTACCAAAAATGAGCTTAAAAAAAGACCAAGTAGTAGTGATAAATTTATCGGGTAGAGGAGATAAGGACCTAGAAACGTATATCAATCATTTAGAAGATTAGTTGTCATTCCTGCGAAAGCAGGAATCTCATGATTAAAAGTAAAATTAAAAAATAGATTCTCGATTTCTCGGGAATGACAAAGTAGAAACAGAATGAAATCATTAAAAAACATATTTCAAGAGAAAAAGAATTTATTGTCGATTTTCTTTACTGCTGGCTATCCAAACTTAAATGATACAACTGCAATTATTTCAGAATTAAGTAAAAACAATGTTGACTTTATAGAAGTTGGATTGCCGTATTCAGACCCTTTAGCTGATGGACCAACCATTCAAGATAGTAGTCAGGTTGCTTTGCAAAACGGAATGAATTTAGACATCGTTTTTGATCAATTAAAATCAATCAAAGAAACCAATACAACTCCGTTGGTGTTGATGGGGTATTTAAATCAGCTCATTAAATATGGTGAAGATAAATTTTGTGAGGCATGTGTTGCTTGCGGAATTGAAACTGTTATTTTACCAGATTTACCAATGATTGAATATGAAAATCATTATCAACAATTATTCAAAAAATATGGTTTGACAAATGTATTTTTAATTACGCCACATACTTCTGAAGAACGAATTAGAAAAATAGACACATTCACCGAAGCTTTTATATATGTGGTTGCTTCGTCTTCAATTACAGGAGCAAAAGGAGAAATTTCAAATCAACAAATCGATTATTTTGAACGTATTAAATCGATGAACTTAAAAAGCAATTTAATTATTGGATTCGGAATTTCAGATGCAAAAACTTTTAATACAGCTTGTAGTTATGCAAGTGGAGCCATTATTGGATCTGCGTTTATTAAACACCTTTCTAAACATGGAACAGATAATATTGCACAATTTATCGATCCTCTTAAAAGTTAACAAACCCCTAAAAGAAAGTTAAAGGATTTGTAGAATTTAGAAATTAAAATTATAAAGCTTATTTTAGTAGCTCTAAACTTTACAAAATGACTAAAAAGACTTTATTTTTTTTAGCAATCTTTCTTAATTGTGGATTGTTAATTGCTCAAAACACATTTATTCGTAAACCCTCAATCAGTCCAGATGCTAGCCAAATGGCATTTAGTTTTCAAGGAGATATTTGGGTGCACAACTTTTCGAACAATCAATCTAAAAGATTAACGATACATCAGGGCTATGAAAGTGACCCGGTATGGAATGCAAAAGGAAATCAACTTGCTTTTACCTCTAACAGAAGAGGAAGTGTAAACATTTTTACAACCAATGTAAGTGGTGGTATTCCAACGCAACTCACCTATTTTCCGACTACAGATACTCCATCGCAGTGGAATTCAAATGGAACTATTTTATTTACTACTAATAGAGTTTATAAAGGGCCTGAATGGGACCCAGAAATTTATAGTATTAACGAAAAAGGAGAAACCCCAAAACGTTTTATGACTGCTTTAGGAAGTCAGGCTGTGATTTCACCAAACGGAGATTTGGTTGCTTTTGTAAAAGGCGCATGTAGAATTTCGAGAGAAGATTATAGTGGTCCGGCACAAAGAGATGTTTGGATTTATAATTTGAAGACAAAAAAATATTATCAAATTACTACGAGTCATAAAAATGATCATACGCCATTGTGGGATGCAAACAACAATTTGTATTATGTTGGAGCAGAAAGTGGTCGATATAATATTTATAAAACAACGGTAAATGCGGATGGTTCATCTACTGGTAAAGTCCAACGTTTAACTAAGTTGAATACCAATGGAGTTTGGTCATATTCAGTGAGTAACAATGGAACCATTGTGTATACTAGCGGAATAGATACGTTTAAATTACAAAATGGTTCTACACAAAAAGTAAATGTAAATATTGCTACAGACAATCGTTTTGAATTGGAAGAAACAAAAACGGTTTCAAACGGAATTGGTGACCTTAGCGTTTCTCCGAACGGGAAATTAATTGCATTAAGTATCAATGGGGAAATTTTTGTAAAAGAAAATAACAAGGATAAAACAAGTACAAACAATGTAAGCAATCATCCGTTTAGAGATGACAATCCTTTTTGGATTGATGACAACACATTAGGGTTTTTATCAGATAGAAACGGGCAAAATGAATTGTATAAAGTGGTTTCTACAGATGAAAATGTTAACTTAAGTAGAAGCTTAAAAACAAAAGTAACTCAGTTGACAAAAAGTAAAATAGATGTTTTTGAACCTTTGTTATCTCCAGATAGAAAAAAGATTTCCTATAGAATTGGTAGAGGTCAATTGGTTATTGCTGATGTAAAAGATGGAGTTATCAATAATATCAAAAGTTATTCTGACACTTGGGCTGCTGCAGAGGGAGTTGCTTGGAGTCCAGATAGTAAATACATTGCGTATTCTCAAGAAGATTTAAATTTTGATAGCGAAATTTATATTCAGTCTGTAGCAAACCCTCAAACTAAAATAAACGTTTCTATGCATCCAAGATCTGATGTGAATCCAGTTTGGAGTCCAGATGGGAAGAAGCTTTCATTTGTGTCTAACAGAGCAGGAGATAGAGGCGGAATTAATTTTGATGCTTGGATGGTTTGGTTGCAAAAATCAGATTGGGAAAAAACACTAACAGACTTTAAGGAAGGAGATTATTACCAAGCTAAAGTAGATCCAAAAGCTAAAAAAGAAAAGAAAGAAGTTGTTGTAAAAATTGATGAGGATAGAATTTTTGATCGCTTGGTACAACTTACAAGCTGGGCAGGTAATGAGTTTGGAGCCATGTTTAGTGCCGATAGTGAAAGTATTTACATTTCTGCAACAAACCCAGCAACAAATCAAAATAGTTTTTATGCTGTAAAATTAACAGGAGGAGTACCAACACCAATCAAAGGAGTTTCTAATGTTGGAGCAACGAGTTTAAACAAAGGCACTCTGTATTATGCTTCTCGAGGGAGATTAAAATCACTGAATTTAAAATCAAATAAAGTGGCTTCTTTTTCACATTCTGCTACCTATACAACAGATTTTAATAAATTGAATGAACAAATATTTGAAGAAGGAGTTAGAGCAATTACTGCAGGATTTTACGACCCTAAATTTCATGGATATAACTGGAGTAGTATTGTAAAAAAATACCGTCCTTGGGTATTAGCAGCTAAAACAAAACAAGATTACACCTTCATGTTTAATAATATGTTAGGGCAGTTAAATGCCAGTCATATGGGGTATAGTGGCCGTAACCCAGAGCAAGTTTCTAGTGATAGAGTTGGTTTGTTAGGCTTGGATGTGACCAATATTAGAAACGGAGTTCGAATCAATTATATTTTACCAAATTCTGCTGCAACAAAAACCAATGTTTCTTTACAAGTTGGTGATGTGATAACCGCTGTAAATGGAAAACGAATTTATTTTGACACCAATTTCTACAGCTTGTTAAAAAACACTTCAGGAAAAGAAGTTTTATTGACTATTGGTGGTGATAAAGAAGTTGTAGTAAGAACAGAATCTACAAGAAAAATGAGCCAGCTGCGTTATGAAGAATGGATCAATTCTCGTAAAAAGTTAGTAGATAAATTTTCTAACGGACAATTAGGATACATACATATTCAAGGAATGAATTTGCCGAGCTTTGAACGCTTTGAGCGCGAATTAAAAGCAAGTGGTTATGGAAAGAAAGGAATTGTTATCGATGTGCGTTACAATGGTGGTGGTTGGACTACTGATCGTGTGATGACGGTATTAACTACACAGCAACATGCATACACAGTTCCTAGAGGAGCAACCAATAATTTACAGCGCGATAACAAAAAATATTCAAATAATTACCCATACAACGAAAGAGCTATTTTATCGGTGAATACAAAACCATTAGTAGCATTGGCAAATGAAAATAGTTATTCGAATGCTGAGATTTTTGCGCATGCATTTAAGAGTTTTAAATTAGGTAAACTAGTAGGACAACCAACTTTTGGAGCAGTAATTTCTACAGGAAGTCATAGATTGCAAAACGGAGCTATTCGTATGCCTTTTAGAGCCTGGTATGTAAAAGAATCTGGAATGAATATGGAGCACGGACCAGCAGTACCAGATTATATTGTTGCGAACAAACCTGGTTGGAAAGCTAGAGGTGAAGATGATCAATTGAAGAAAGCCGTTGAGGTGTTATTACAAGGAATGAAGTAACTGTCATTTCGAGCTTTTCGAGAAATCTATATAATGAGATTCCTCAATTACAGTCGAAATTACATAAGTGAAATAAAAAGGCAAACCAATTTAGTTTGCCTTTTTATTATTGTATAACCTTTTCATTTTGTCTTCTTGCCTGTCGGTAGACAGGGATACAAAACGAAACAAAATAACCTTCATATTGAGATTCCTGCCTACGCAGGAATGACAAGTATAGGTTCATTATTTCTTGGATTGACGGTTATTCGACATAGTCTCTGCAATCGAGTGTCAAACTTTTGAAAGATTCGTAAAAAGAAATGCTTTTCATTTCTTTTAGAAGCTGAGAAATGAATTGACCGATGAAGAGACAAGTCTAGATTTTTGATTCTTTTCATCAATGGAAAAGAATAAACTAAAAAACAAAAAAGCGAACCAATTCGGTTCGCTTTTTTATGATTTATGTTTAAGAAGTTTAATAAACCTTCTCTCCATTTACAAAAGTAGAAACTACTTTGGTTTCATGAATTTTACTTCCTTCAACTTCCATAATATTTTGGTTTAGGATGATAAAATCTGCAAACTTACCCACTTCAATACTTCCTTTTTCGTTTTCTTCGAAATTAGAATGTGCTGCCCAAATGGTCATTCCTCGTAAAGTTTCTTCTCTTGTTAATGCATTTTCCATTTGAAATCCACCTGCAGGATATCCTTCCGTATCTTGACGCGTTACGGCTGCTGAAAATGTTAAAAACGGACTTACTCTTTCTACAGGGAAATCAGTTCCTAATGCTACACTTCCATATTTGTTTAATAAATCTTTAAATGCATATGCACCTTTCATACGGTCTTTTCCAATTCTGGTTTCTGCCCAATACATATCTGAAGTGGCATGTGTTGGCTGAACAGAAGGAACGATATTGTCGAACAAATCAAAATCTTCTGGAGAAATAATTTGAGCATGCTCAATTTTCCAACGTCTGTCTTTTTGCCCTTCTAACGCTGTTTTATATGTTTTTAAAATATGTGTATTGGCAGAATCTCCAATAGCGTGTGTGTTCATTTGATAATCTGATTTTGCAATTTGATTTGCAATTTCTGTATACCTTTTTGGATCAAAAATCATGGCACCAAAATGATGCTCTCTATCGCTATATGATTTACGCATTGCAGCTCCACGAGAACCTAAAGCGCCATCGCCATATACTTTAAATGAACGTACATTTAAACGGTCTGTTTTTATAATTCCTTTCGTAATAAAGTAATCTAAATTTTTCTGACTTACAGAAACCATTGCGTAAATACGCATTTTTAAATCACCTGTTTTTTGTAAGCTATCCATTAAATCGATCGTAGATTTTCCAACTCCGGCATCATTCACAGTAGTTAATCCATAGCTAAATGATACTTTCTGAGCGTCTAACAAACCTTGGATAGATTCCTTTTTTGTAGTGTTTGGAGTTTTAATATACCCCATTGCAGCGTCAATTAAAACACCAGTCAATTTTCCGTTTTTAGTAATAAATTCTCCACCAGTTACTTTTTTAGGAAATTTAGTACTTGATAATCCAGAGTATTTTAAAGCGGCTTCATTTACTAACAAGGCATGTCCATCAACTCTTCTGATAGCAACTGGGGTATTCGGAAAAAGCTTGTCTAATTTCTCCTTTGTAGGAAATACTTTTACCTCCCAATCATTTTGATCCCAACCACGACCGGTAATATAATCTGCATTTTTTTCTTTTTTAAATGCCGCAAGTTTTTCTAAAATCTCATCATAACTTTGAGTGCCTCTTAAATCTACTTGTTGTAAGCTTAATCCCAATCCGAAGAAATGACAATGTGCATCAATAAAACCAGGAACAACCGTTTGGTTTTTTGCATCAATCGTTTCAGTAGCTATATATCCATTTTGAATTTCGTCATTGGTTCCAACAGCAATAAATTTTCCGTCTTTAACGGCAAAACTTTCAGCTTTGTCAAAATTGTTATTTACAGTATAGGCATTTGCATTGATGACAATAAAATCTGCTTTTTCTTGTTGTTTACAGGCTGTAAAAAGAGCAAAAACACCAAGTGTTAAAATGATTTTCTTCATGCTATTATTGTTTGATTGGTGTATTGTTGTATAAATATTTATCCATTAAGTAAATCATACTTGCCATAGAAGCACTTCCTAATTCAAGCTCACGTTTGTTTACTTTGTCAAATGTATCTGTAGCTGCATGGTGGTAATCAAAGTAGCGTTGTGGGTCTGGACGATATCCAACCAATGTTGTTCCTTCAGATTTAAGCGGACTGATATCTGCACCGCTTCCACCTTTATTTATGTCGTGTAAACCATAAGGAGCTAATAATTTTTTCCAGCTTTTTAACAACTCTGTATTTGAAGCATTAGCATCAATGGTAAATCCTCTTGGTGTATGACCACCTGCATCAGATTCTATACCACCAATATGAATTTCTTTGGTCGTTTTTACAGCATCTGCATAGGCATCTGCTCCGCCACCACCTTGTTCTTCATCCATAAAGAAAACTACACGAATGGTATTTTTTGGCTTGATGTTATTTTCTTTGAAAATATGTAAAACTTCTAAAGATTGCACGATTCCTGTTCCGTCATCATGTGCACCATCACCTAAATCCCAAGAATCTAAATGTCCACCCACAACAATAATTTTTTCAGGATTTTCTGAACCTCTAATTTCGCCAATTACGTTGAATGATTTTTCTTTTGGTAAGTTTTTAGAAGTCTGTCTTAAATACACTTTAAGCTTCGGGTCTTCTTTTAAGCTTTTGCTTAAATTTTCTGCAGCCAATGTGCTAATTGCAGCACCAGGAATGTATTCGCTTTCTGGAATATCTCCATAACGCATAGTTCCTGTATGAGGATAATCATCAATATTGTTGGTCATAGAACGAACAATTACCGCCAATGCTCCAAACTTACCAACTGTTGCAGCTCCGCTTCCTCTTTGGTCTACACAACCTCCATAAGCACTAAAAGTATTGATTAAAGTATTGTCAAAAGGTCTGTTGTAAAAGATGATTTTTCCTTTTGCTTTGTCTCCTAAAGCCTCAGCTTCTTTTAAGCTAAATACTTCAATAACTTCAGCAAAAACTCCTTTATCAGGAGTTCCGATAGAGCTACCTAAAGCACAAACAGCCATATCAACTTTCTTTCCATTTGAAACAAAATAAGAAACTTCTTTTTCTCCTCGAACCCAATGAGGCACCATTGCTGGTTGTAGCCAAACAGAATCTAAGCCAGCTTCTTTCATAACGCGTTCTCCCCATTTTACAGCCATTGCTGCTTCTGGAGAACCAGATAATCTTCCGCCAACATTTGATGTTAAATCGCGAAGCCATTCGTAAGACTTTCCATTTAACAAGGCGGTGTCAAATATTTTTCTAATGTTTGCTGCATCTGTTTTTTCTGCAGCTGTTAATTCGTTTGAAGTTGTTTTGGTTTCATTTTTTCCATTACATGCAATTACTAAAATAGCAAAAAGAAAAAGGATTGATAGTTTTTTCATTGGTTGTCGTTTTATAAAAGTGCATAAATCTACATAAAATCAATGAGATAAAGAAGTTGTTTCTTTAACAAAAAAACGTATTAAGTCGAATATTTAGAGCTTAAGATAATGAAATTATCAAAAATCAAATTTATAACTGATTCCCGCTAATACTTGAAAACCTTGCACATTGAAATTGCTAAAACTTTGGTAGTCAGAATTTAAGACATTATTCATTTTTAGGAAAGCTGTAAACTTATCGTTAAAATGATATCCTCCATTGATGTTTACATCTACAAAAGATTTCAACGTTTGAATTCCGTTTACAGTAGAAGGATATGTTGCGCTATAGGTAACATCGCTTCGTTCAGAAACCACAAAAATATTAGTCCCTGCATACCATTTATCCGTTTTGTAATTCCCGAATAGTTGCACATTTGTTGTTGGTAAATTCCATGCTTCAGCTTGGTTAGTTAATGTGTACGAATTAAATTCTCCGGTTGCACCAATTGCTAAATTTCTACTCACATCAACTGTAAATTCTCCGAAGAAAGAAAGTGTTTTTATGTCATCATACACTACAGAAAAAGAATTTCCGTATTCATACCCCAACAATCCAGTTGTATTTGTGCCGTTTGATTTAGAATTGTTTCTTAAAAACAAAGCTTTGTTGGCTTCATTGCTATAACTTGCTTTTATGTTATAGCTTGTAGTTGGAGTTAATTTTCCGTTTAATCCACCAAAAAACTCGTATTTTTTATTGGTTTGAGTGATGAATTGGGTAGGAGAAATGTATGGGTTTTCTTCGCTAAAATTCTTGTAGGTATTTGTTTTTAAATCTCCGCCAGCACCAATATAAGCATTTACATAGTTTTCGACTAAAGGATAATTGATGTTGATATCTGGATACACAAAAACTTGACTTGTTTTATTTTCTAAGTCTGAAGTATAGTAGAGTTTTGCACCAATTCTAAATGTAAAATCGTTGTATTCAAAATTGTATTTTGGAGCAAGACCAACCGTAAAAAAACTGTGTTCTAATTTTGTGGCAGCACTATATGATTGTGCAAACTCCCCATTCAAATAATCAAAAGAAGTATCTAGAATAAAGTCGTTAAATTTTCTGCCAAGACTTTTTAATGAGATTTTAAATTGTGGTTCAATAGCAAATTGTAATTCCTTGCTCGACCATCCGTCAGAGAAAAAAGAAAGATTTACTGTACTTGAATTGATGAATGAATCTTCAAAAATAAGCTCACCTGCTGTTTCAAAATTACGATAGGTTTGCTCTTCATTTATAGCCGTAATTGTTGCAGGTAAATACGTGATAGAACTAGGTAATCCATACCAATTGTATTTATTTTGCTCGTAATTTGCTTCTATTTTCCAAGAAAAATCTCGTTCTTCTTGTTTGTAATACCCGCCAAATCTTAAGTTAGAGAAATTGCTGTTTAAAGGAGTTGATTCAATACTGTTTT
Source organism: Polaribacter sp. (assembly GCA_023254055.1). Classification (GTDB taxonomy): domain Bacteria; phylum Bacteroidota; class Bacteroidia; order Flavobacteriales; family Flavobacteriaceae; genus Polaribacter. The sequence continues at coordinate 843 of JALQYN010000097.1, read as the reverse complement.
CTGATGAAATGTATTTTGCATACACACCAAAATCATTTTCAAATCGAGTTGTATGATGCAAAAAAGCTTCAAGAAAAGGAGTTGAATTGTTTCCAAAACCAGCAGCTAAATAGTTGTTATACATGCGTTCTTTAACGCCCAAATTAAGTCCTTTAACTACACCACTTTTTGGGATAAAAGTAGAAACTACTGGAGCTGAAAAAATTTGATATTTTAATTGCTTCTTTTGAGTTTTTGAACCCAATTGAATTTTTGGATTCTTTTTAATTTTAAAAGCATCAGAAATTGTAGGTGTATAAGAAGTAACTACATTTATTACTTCGGTTTTTATGGTGTCTTTTGCTTTGTTGGTTTGAGCAATTACAAGTGTACTTAGAGTACAAAAGCAAAGTGTTAATACAATTTTTCGCATTGTTCTAATCTCTTTAATTGTTGTTAGGAGTAACAGATTCGTTTGTTTTTGCTTCGTTCGTTTTTATGATAGAAAGCTCTTTTTGTGCTTCTGCAATTACATCTTCAAATTGTGTAAAATTTTTGATGATATTTTCTAAAATATAGGTTGCTTGGTAAGCGTCTTTTAAGGCATAATAGTTTTTTGCCATGATAATATAACTTTTTACACCCCAATATTTATAGGTAGAATAATCTGCAATTAAGGTTTGTACTACTTTATTAGAGGCAGTATACTTTTTGTTCTGATATGTAAAGAAAGCATTATAGTATAAAGCTTCTGCTTTTAACTCACCATTTGCATTGCTTTCTATTTCCTTGTAAAATTCTTCAGCTTTTTTTAAGTCGTTTGTTTTAAAAGCAGATCGTGCAATAATTGTCTTTGCATCAAAC
>JALQYN010000096.1 GCA_023254055.1 Polaribacter sp. | reverse complement strand
TCTAGAAATTTTCTTTTTACGTCTGTTAAAAGGGATAGCATCATCAAACGTATTTTTAGCCTCTTGCGCTTTTTTGTTTTTCTTCCAAGAATTGTTTTCTGGTAACAGCACTTTTAACAAATCTTGTCTACCAACTTTGTTTAAGGTGTTGCGAATCCAATCTTTGTTTTCTTTTTTATACCAAAAGAAAAAACGATGTTGGTCTTCTCGTTCCTTTTTTGTTTTCGGTGTTTTGGTTGGTTTTAAGGTATACGGATGATATCCAGAATAATAAATTACCGTAGCAACCGTCATTGGCGTTGGTGTAAAACCTTGTACTTGCTCTAACTGAAACCCCATGTCTTTGGTTTCTGCAGCCAAATTTGCCATGTCTTCAACTTCACTTGCTGGGTGACTAGAAATAAAATACGGAATCAATTGTAGGTTTAATTTCTTCTTGATATTAATTCTATCAAAACGTTCTTTAAACTTATGAAAATAGGTAAATGATGGTTTACGCATCAATTTTAACACCGGATCAGAAGTATGCTCTGGCGCTACTTTTAATCGTCCAGAAACATGATTGGTCATGACCTCTTCTGTATACGCATCCAATTCTTTAGGGTCTGCATTTTTATTGAATTCAGGCACCAACATATCGTGTCTGATTCCGCTTCCAATAAATGATTTTTTTACCTTTGGATGTTTATCAACAGCCTGATACAATTCGGTTAATGGTTTGTGAGACGTGTCTAAATTACTACAAATCACCGGCGAAATACAAGAGGGAGCTACACATTTATCACAGATAGACTGAATCTTTCCTTTCATCTGATACATGTTAGCAGAGGGTCCACCAATATCAGACAAATACCCTTTAAAATCTGGCATATTTGCCACCGTGTCTACTTCTTTTAAAATAGATTCTTGACTCCTACTTGCAATAAATTTCCCTTGATGGGCAGAAATGGTACAGAAACTACATCCACCAAAACAACCACGATGAATGTTGATCGAAAATTTGATCATTTCAAACGCCGGAATTGGTCCGCGCTTATTGTATTTTGGATGAGGTAAACGCGTATAAGGCAAATCAAAAGAGCTGTCAATTTCTGCTTCTGTCATTGTTGGAAAAGGAGGATTAATTACCAACGTATTTTTTCCAACTTCTTGAAAAATTCTTCTTGCTTTTAATTTGTTTGATTCTTGCTCTATGACTTTAAAGTTAGATGCAAATGTTTTTTTATCTGCCAAACAGGCTTCATGAGAATTGATGGTAACATCTTCCCAATCGTTTACAACCGGAATTTTCTCTTCTTTTTGATTGATTAAAACGGCAGTTTGTTTGATGTTTTTTAAACTAGAAAACGGAACGCCTTTTTGCAATAATTCAACAATTTCTCGTAAAGGTTGTTCTCCCATTCCATACACCAACATATCGGCTTTAGAAGTTTCTAAAATGGTTGGCAATAGTTTATCAGACCAATAATCGTAATGAGTTACTCGTCTTAATGAAGCTTCAATTCCGCCAATTAAAACAGGAACCTCAGGAAATTTTTCTTTTAAAATTTTAGAATATACAGAAGTTGCATAATCGGGTCTAAACCCTTTATCGCCATTTGGTGTGTAGGCATCTTTATCTCTACGTCTTTTACTTGCGGTATAATTAGAAACCATTGGATCCATACAACCGCCAGTTGCTGCAAAAAACAAACGAGGTTTTCCTAATTTTTCAAAATCTTGTAAATTATCGTTTACATTAGGTTGGGGTACAATGGCAACACGCAATCCGTAGCTTTCTAAAATTCGTCCAATCACAGCTGGTCCAAAAGATGGATGATCTACATAGGCATCACCACTAAACAAAATGACGTCTAATTCATCCCATCCTTTTAATTTTACCTCCTTGTTTGTAGTTGGTAACCAATCTGTTAATTTCAATTCACTCATGCGCTGCAAAAATACGAGTTTTTAACTGATTCTACTATTTTTATACTTGTTTCCGATTTTAAAACTAAAATTTTGTTAAACCAAGGTAACAACTTTTATATATGAGAGTCTTGTTTGTATATTTGATCAAAATTAAAAAACATGAAAAAATTAGTATTAGCGATTCTAACCAGCGCTTTTTTAGGTAGTTGTGCTACCTCTAACATTGCTACTAGCAAAAAGAATGTAATTGAAGTTGGCATCAACTTAAACAATGTTGTAGATGACAAAGTTCAAGTAAGTGTAAATCCACAAAAAATCAAAGAAGAAGTTGTTGTATATCAAATTCCGGCTATTGTTCCAGGAACCTATGCAATGAGTAATTATGGAAGATTTGTTTCAGATTTTAAAGCTTATGATTATGACGGAAACGAAATGCCAGTTCAAAAATTAGACGACAATTCTTGGCAAGTAAACAATGCCAAAAAAATGGATAAAGTTTCTTATTGGGTTGATGACACTTTTGATTCTGAATTAAAACACGGCATCTATGTGATGGCCGGAACCAATATTGAAGAAGGTAAAAACTTCTTATTAAACCTTCCTGGTTTTGTTGGGTACTTTAAAAATAAGAAAGAAACTCCGTATACCATTACCATTTCTCATCCAATACATTTATACGAAACGACTTCATTAATTAATAAGAACACAACAAAAACAGACAATTCTAAAGATGTGTTTGTTGCTTCTCGTTACGATGAAATTTCTGACAATCCAATCATGTATGCCCCATTAAATAATGTGAGTTTTAATGTAGACGGAATTGAAGTAACGTTAGCCGTATATTCTCCTAACAGCAAGCATTCTGCAAAAGACATGGAAGCTGATTTAAAGAAAATGGTACAAGCTCAATCGAATTTCTTAAAAGGATTTAAAACCACAGACGAATACAATATTTTATTATACTTATTTGATCCTAAGGTATACAAGTGGAGTAGTTTTGGAGCCTTAGAACATTTATCTTCTACAACTGTTGTATATCCTGAAACATATACTAAAAAACAATTGTCAGATGGAATGATTAACGGAACGGTTTCTCATGAGTTTTTCCATATTGTTTCTCCGCTTTCTGTACATTCAGAAGAAATTCATTCCTTTGATTTCAACACTCCAAAAATGTCAAAACATTTATGGATGTATGAGGGTATGACAGAATATTTTGCAAACTTATTTCAAGTAAATCAAGGTTTAATAAACGAACAAGAGTTTATAAATGAAATGAATAACAAAATTAAAACTTCTCTTCGTTTTAATGACTCGATGTCTTTTACAGAAATGAGTAAAAACATTTTAGATCCTAAATATGCCAAAAACTACAGCAATGTTTATATGAAAGGAGCACTAATTGGAATGACTTTAGACATTATCTTAAGAGAAGAAAGTAAAGGAGCTTATGGTGTTAGAAATATGATGAAAGATTTATCTAAAAAATACGGCGCACATAAGCCTTTTAAAGATGATGAAATCATCCCAGAAATTATAGCCATGACCTACCCTTCTGTAGGTGAATTCTTTAAAAATCATGTTCAGGGAAATACACCTATCAACTATGATAAGTTCTTTGAAAAAGTAGGGATTAAAAAAGGAACTCAAGAAGTAGATTCTAGATATTTCATAAACAGTAGCAATCAACCATTTCTAACTTTAAACCCAAAGAGAGAAATTATTTTTACGAAAAAACTGAATACCGGTTTGGTAGCACTTGGAGTAAAATCTGGGGATGTTATAAAAGCCATTAGTGGAGAAGAAGTTACTTTACAAAATGTAAACGCTCTTTTAGTTAAAACCTTTGAATGGAAAGAAGGTGATACCATCAATATTGAAGTGACAAGAGATGGAAAAACATTGAAGCTAGAAGGAGTAGCTATACAACCAAGATCTGTAGAAGAAGGATTAATCATAGAAGATCTTCCTGCAGATAATCCTAAAGTAAAACTAAGAGAAGCTTGGTTAAAAGGATAAACAATAGAATTTTAAAAGACAAAAAAGGCTGCAAAATTTGCAGCCTTTTTTATTGCTTATTGTTTTACAATTAAATGTGGAACATTCTCTAGATTCCAATCTATTACCAAACCATCAGCTAACGTTTTAGCAATTTCTTTTCCGTATAAATATTCGCACAAATACAAAGCTGCTTCAAACGATTTTGCTCCGCCCGCAGAAGTAATATATTTACCATCGTGCACAAAAAGCACATTCTTTCTAATATCTAATTCTGGAAAAGTTTCTCTCATTTGATCGATATCACTCGGAAAAGTGGTTGCAGTTTTATCTTTTAACAATCCGGCTTTTGCCAATACAAAAGCACCATCGCAATGTGACGTCATAAATTGTGCTTCTTTGTCTACACGCTGCACAAATTGAATCATTTCAGCATCATCCAAATCAGAGTCTAAATGATGCTCTGCACTTGGTATAACAAGAATGTCAATTTTTGGCAAGCTATCTTTTAGATAGTTAAAATCAGGCATTATTCGCATCCCCTCAAAAGTGGTAATCGCTTCATCTGTATTTGCTACAGTAAACACGTTCATTGGTTTGATTCCTTCTCTAAAAATAGTATGCTGAAAAATATCATATGGGGCTGTTAATTCTGTATTGAACGTTCCATCCATAATTAAAAAAGCCACATTATATCTTCCCTTTTTTAGTTCAGGAAATATTTTCTGAGAAGCTTCAATTTCGTCATGATTCATCTTAGTTGCTGAATTGTTTTTACAACCAATTGTTATCAATGATAAGAATAAAATAAAGGTGAATTTCATCTGATGTTGAATTTTTAAGAATCATAAAAGTATTAAAACTGAATTTAACATCTCAAATCTTTATAAAATGTTTTTTCTTTTGTAGATTTACTTCATTAACAACCAAACCTACATCATGAAAAAACAAGTTTTCTACACCCTTTTATCGCTATTTTTAATCACCTTTATCAGTAGTTGTAAAACAGCTCCAAAAGAAGACACAAATGTAGCAGATACTTATGTTCAAGACAACTACACAAAAAAAGAGGTCACGATTGAAATGCGTGATGGAACAAAATTACATACTGTAATTTATGCTCCAAAAGACCAAAGCAAAACCTATCCTATTTTATTACAACGTACTCCTTATAGTTGTGCTCCTTATGGTGAAGGAAAGTTTAAAACGAAGATTGGTCCGAATACACAATTAATGAAAGAAGGAAATATTGTAGTATATCAAGATGTACGTGGACGCTGGATGAGTGAAGGAGTTTATGATAATATGCGTGCATACATTCCAAATAAAACGGGAACACAAACTGATGAAACATCCGATACTTACGACACCATAGATTGGTTGGTTAAAAATGTAGAAAACAACAATGGTAGAGTTGGTACTTGGGGAATTTCATATCCAGGCCATTATGCAACCGTTTCTACCGTTGATGCACACCCTGCTTTAAAAGCGGCTTCTCCACAAGCTTCGATAGCAGATTTCTTCTTCGATGATTTTCATCATAATGGAGCCTTTTTATTGAGTTATTTTAGAGCCGTTTCTTTATTTGGTACATACAAAGATCAACCAACAGACACTGCTTGGTATTCTTTACCAACAATGGATTCTCAAGATCAATATCAATTCTTCTTAGATGCTGGCCCGCTAAAAAACTTAAACAAATATTTTAGAAAAGAAACGGTAGACAATTTAAGTCCGCAAAATAATGACAGAATAGATGATTTCTTTTGGAAAGAAATTGTAGAACATCCAAATTATGATGAAGTTTGGAAAAGCAAAGGAATTGTTCAGTATTTAGACAAGGTGCCTTCTACTGTTGCCACCATGGTTGTTGGCGGAGAATTTGATGCTGAAGATTTATACGGTCCATTAGCAACCTATAAAGCAATTGAAAAACACCAACCAAACAATTACAATACGTTGGTTTTTGGACCTTGGGATCACGGAGGATGGTCTAGAAGTTCTGTAAAAAATATTGTTGGAAACTATTATTTTGGAGATTCAATTTCGTTGAAATTTCAAAAAGAAATAGAATCTAAATTCTTCAATCATTTCTTAAAAGAAAGTGGTGATAAAAATTCTGGCTTACCTGAAGCGTATGTATATGATTCTGGAAAAAAAGAATGGAATTCTTTTGATGTTTGGCCTCCAAAACAAGCCGTTAAAGAAAATTGGTTTTTGTCTGACAATCAAAAATTAACCGCATCAAAAAAAGGAAACAAAGGGATTCAATTTATTAGCGACATCAAACGTCCTGTTCCTTATTCAGAAGATATCAAAACCGTTTTTACACCAAGAAAATACATGACCGATGATCAACGTTTTGCTGCAAGAAGACCAGATGTATTGGTTTTTGAAACAGATGTACTAACTGAAGATTTTACACTAGCAGGAGATATTTTAGCAAAACTAAAAGTTGCTACTACTGGTACTGCAGCAGATTGGATTGTTAAAGTAATAGATGTGCATCCTAAAGACACTAAAAACAACAATAAAAACATGCAATCACATTTAAAAATGAGCAACTACCATTTAATGGTTCGTAGTGAAGTAATGCGTGGTCGTTTTAGAAATAGTTTTTCAACACCAGAACCTTTTGTTCCGAATAGAAAAACTGATGTAAATTTAACATTACAAGATGTTTTTCATACGTTTAAAAAAGGACACAAATTGCAAATTCAAGTGCAAAGCACTTGGTTTCCTTTGATCGATTTAAATCCACAAACCTACGTCGACAATATCTATAAAGCAGATGCAAAAGATTTTAAAACCCAAACTCATACCGTATTTACAGATTCTGCAATCGAATTTACAGTACTTAAAAACTAAGAAATGAAAAAATTATTGATACTATTTTTACTTGTTCTTGCAAGTTGCAACAACAAAACCGAATTAACAGAACAAGAACGCTGGGAACAACATGCCAAAAACACAGAAATTATTAGAGATGATTTTGGAGTACCCCATGTGTATGGTAAAACAGATGCCGATGCTGTATTTGGATTATTATATGCACAAGCAGAAGATGATTTTAATCGTGTAGAACGAAATTATATTTGGGCAATTGGAAGATTGGCAGAAGTAGAAGGAGAGAAATCGTTGTATAGCGATTTACGTGCTCGTTTGTATATGACCGAAAAAGAAGCCAAAGAAAATTTTGAAAATAGTCCAGCTTGGTTACAAAAACTATGTGTTGCTTTTGCTGATGGATTGAATTATTATTTGGCTAAAAACCCAGATGTAAAGCCAAAATTAATTACGCATTTTGAACCTTGGATGCCTATGTATTTTAGTGAAGGTTCAATTGGTGGAGATATTGAAAGAGTTTCTACTAGAAAAATTAAAGATTTTTATGATCGTGATAACAAAATGGCAATTGTAAATGATGGCTTAATTCGTTTAAAGGATGATGAACCTAGAGGTTCAAACGGATTTGCAATTGCAGGTTCTAAAACAAAATCTGGAAAAGCAATGTTATTGATCAATCCACATACGTCTTTCTTTTTTAGAGGAGAAGTTCATATGGTTAGTGAAGAAGGATTGAATGCCTACGGAGCTGTAACTTGGGGACAATTTTTTGTATATCAAGGATTCAATAGCAAAACAGGTTGGATGCATACCTCAACAGGAACAGATATTATAGATGAATTTGAAGAAACGGTTGTAAAAAATGGTGCTAAAACTTCGTATCAATACGGAGATGAAATCAAACCAATGGATTCTATCAAAGTCCTTTTAAAGTATAAATCTTCAAATGGATTTAAAGAGAAATCTTTTATGACCTATAGAACACATCATGGTCCAATTACACATGCAGACGGCGATAAATGGGTTTCAACTGCAATGATGTGGAGTCCCGTAAAAGCACTGGAACAGTCGTTTACAAGAACAAAAAAATCAAATCATAAAGAGTTTTATGAAATGATGGACATCAGAACAAACTCTTCAAACAATACGGTGTATGCTGATGCTGATGGAACCATTGCGTATTATCACGGAAACTTCATCCCAAAAAGAGATGTTAGTTTTGATTATACCAAACCTGTAGATGGGAGTAATCCTAAAACAGACTGGCAAGGCTTGCACGCTCTAGAAGATAACATCTTCGTTTTAAATCCACCAAATGGTTGGATTCAGAACTGTAATTCTACTCCGTTTACAAGCGCTTTAGAATACAGTCCGAAAAAAGAAGATTATCCAGCTTATATGTATTCTTTTCCAGAAAACTTTAGAGGAATTCATGCCATTCCTTTACTTACAAAAGCAGAAGATTTAACCTTAGATTCTTTAATTGATTTGGCGTATGACCCATATTTACCAGGTGCAGACCTATTAATTACAGGGTTGTTGGAAGCAGCAAAAAAATCTAGAGTTCAAAGCAGAGAAGCTAGAGAAGCAATTGCACTATTAAAAAATTGGGATTTCAAAGTTTCGGTAAACTCTATTGAAATGACCTTAACGCAATTTTATTTGAATACCTATTTCAGTTCTGGAAAAATACCAAGAATGGAAGGAAACAAAAGAATAACTAGACTAGGCCGATTCAATTACATGAGTAAAACGGCAAGTTATAAAGAGCGTTTAGCCATTTTTCAACAAAGTTTAGATAAACTAAAAGCAGATTTTGGTTCTTGGAAAACTCCTTGGGGAGAATTTAATCGTTACCAACGAAATGATGGGAAAATTCAACAAGATTTCAATGATGCAAAACCTAGCTTGCCAGTAGGTATGGCTTCTAGCTCTTGGGGTGCGTTGGCTTCATTCGGAACACGTTTTGGAAAAGACACAAAACGTCAATATGGAACATCAGGAAACAGCTTTGTAGCTGTAGTTGAATTTGGAGATAAAGTTACTGCAAAAACAATGTTAGCAGGTGGTCAAAGTGGAGATCCAAAATCTCCTCATTTTTCTGATCAAGCACAACGTTATGCAGATAAAGAGTTTAAAGATGTTGCCTATTACAGAGAAGATGTTTTAAAAAGAGCTAAATCAACTTATCACCCTGGAGATAAAAAATAAAAATGTTGCATACAGATATTATAATTGTTGGTGGCGGATTATCTGGAATAGGTGCAGCTTGTCATTTAGAACAAAAGAATAAAAACAAAAGCTATAGAATATTAGAAGCTCGAGAAGAAATTGGTGGAACCTGGAGTTTGTTTAAATATCCAGGAATCCGATCAGATTCTGATATGTATACTTTTGGGTATTCTTTTAAAACTTGGGACAATCCTAAATCTTTTGCTGATGCTCCTAACATTTTAAAGTATTTAAATGAGGCTGTTGATGAATATCAAATAAGGGATAAAATTCAATATCAAACAAAAGTTACCTCTGTAAATTTTGATTCAACAAAAAATAGTTGGACGGTAAACACAACAAACTCTAAAACAAATACAGTAAACACTTACACCTGTAATTTTCTATTTATTTGTACGGGATATTACAACTACAAAAACGGGTATACACCCGATTATCCTGGTGTTGAAAATTTTAAAGGTCAGCTAATTCACCCACAACTTTGGCCAGAAGACCTTAACTACAAAGGAAAAAAAGTTGTGGTCATTGGTAGTGGTGCTACTGCTGTAACTATTGTACCAAAAATGGCGAATGAAACTGCTCATATTACCATGTTGCAAAGATCTCCAACCTATGTTGGTGCATTTCCTAATAAAGACAAAATTGCGGCTTTTTTTAAAAAAATATTTCCAAAAAAAGTAGCTCATAAATGCATCCGATTTAAAAACATTGTAACTCAAATTATTTTCTTTAATGTTTGCAGGTGGTGGCCAAACACCATGAAAAAAATAATCATTAAAGGTGCTCAAAAAGAATTGGGTAGTATTGCTGCTGACCCACATTTTGCTCCCAATTATAAACCATGGGATCAGCGTTTTTGTATTGCTCCTGATGGCGATTTATTTGCTGCTATAAAAAGTGGTAGAGCCTCTATAGTTACAGATCACATTGATACTTTTACAAAAAACGGCATAAAAATAAAGTCAGGAAAAGAAATTGAAGCTGATATCATTATTAGTGCAACTGGGTTAAAACTACTTGCTTTTGGTGGTGCAAAAATTACAATAGACAATAAAGATTTTGATATTTCTAAATCATTAACCTACCGAGGATTGATGTTAAGTGGACTACCAAATTGTGTGTTTTTTGCAGGCTATACAAATGCCTCTTGGACATTGAAAAGTGATTTAACTAGCGAGTATAGTAGTCGTCTTTTAAAGTTCATGGAGAAAAAAAACCATACCTATGTTGTTCCACAGGTCATAGACAGTAATATGGAAACTCAACCTTTATTAAATCTTAACTCTGGCTACATTCATCGGTCAGAAAAAGAATTTCCAAGACAAGGTTCAAAAACGCCTTGGAAACTATATCAAAATTATTTTAGAGATTATAAAACACTGCGAATAAATAAAATAACAGACAAACAATTACAATTTAAATAAACGTTACTCATGAAAATAAAAATTCTAATTTTTACATTCTTATTTCTAGGAATTAAAATACAAGCGCAAGAAAAAGCCGTTCCTGTTTTTAAAGATGGAGAAGCACAAATCGTAGAAGCATTTAAAGATCCGAAAGATTGGATTCGACATGATCTATGGGTAGAAACTTCTTTTGACACAGACGGAGATGGCAAATTAGATAGGATGCATGTTTCTGTAACCAGACCAAAACAAACAGAAACAGAAGGTTTAAAATTACCTGTAGTATATGAATCTAGTCCTTACTACGCAGGTACAGCAGGAAACGCTCCAATATTTTGGGATGTAAAACATGAACTTGGAACAGCTCCAAAACCAAGAAATCATACAGAGGTTAAAAGAACAGGAAAGCGCCCAATCATCTCTAATTCACAAATAAGAACTTGGGTTCCAAGAGGTTATATTGTAGTGCATTCTTCATCACCTGGCACAGGTTTGTCTGATGGTTCTCCGACAGTTGGTGGAGATAATGAATCATTGGCTCCAAAAGCAGTAATTGAATGGTTGTGCGGAAGAGCTAAAGGTTATAAAAACAGAACTGGAAACGAAACCGTTAAGGCATTTTGGTCTACAGGTAAAGTTGGAATGACAGGTACTTCATATAACGGAACCATTCCGTTAGCAGCTGCAACAACGGGTGTTGAAGGACTAGAAGCAATCATTCCCATTGCTCCAAACACTTCGTATTATCATTATTATCGTTCAAACGGATTGGTTCGTTCACCAGGTGGTTACTTAGGTGAAGACATAGATGTTTTGTATGATTTTATCAACAGTGGCGGAGAAGATTTAATTCCAAATACTAATCAAGTTAAAGACAATAAAAACGCTAAAAAATTTATAAGAAAAAGAGATTATAGCAATGCTAAAGTTCGTGATACAGAAATGGCAAATGGTATGGATAGAGTTACAGGTGACTACAATGATTTTTGGGCTGGACGTGATTATTTGAATGATATGGAACCTATGAAGGCTGCTTTGTTAATGTCGCATGGATTTAATGATTGGAATGTAATGCCTGAACATAGTTATAGAATTTATAAGAAAGCAAAGGAAATGGGAATTCCATCACAAATATATTATCATCAAAATGGGCATGGTGGTCCACCACCAATGACGATGATGAATCGTTGGTTTACGCGTTATTTACACGGAATACAAAATGGTGTTGAAAACGATGCAAAAGCTTGGATTGTTAGAGAAAATGATAAAAGAGACCAACCAACATCATATAAAGATTATCCAAATCCGGATGCGAACCCTGTTACACTTTATTTACATCCAGGAGCACCAGAAGTTGGAAGTTTATCTACATCAAAATCTTCTAAAAAAATTACTGAAACCTTAGTTGATAATTACTCTTTCTCAGGTGAATCTTTGGCACAGGCAGCTTATACAAATCATAGATTATTATATGTGAGTCCAACCTTAAAAGAAGACGTTCATATTTCTGGACTAGCTTCTATCACAGTAAAAATTGCAAGTAGCAAACCTGCTGCAAATTTATCGATTTGGTTGGTTTCTTTGCCTTGGAACACAGGTAGAAGAACTGTTATTACAGATAATATCATAACTCGCGGTTGGGCAGATTTACAGAACTACAAATCGTTAAGAAAAAGTAGTCCTTTAAAACCAGGGAAGTTTTATGAAATGACTTTCGATTTACAACCTGATGATCAAATCATTAAAAAAGGACAACAAATTGGTTTGATGATTTTTTCTAGTGATAATAACTTCACATTATTACCAAAACCAGGAACTGAGTTAACTGTTGATTTAAACGGAACTTCTATTACGCTTCCAGTAGTTGGAGGAAAAATAATGTTCGATAGAGCAATAAAATAACACGTATTTTAATAAATAAAAAAGGCTGTCTATAAATAGACAGCCTTTTTTATTTTATACTAGTACTACTTAACAACTTTTAAAGGCAAAACCAGAGTGAACCTCTCCTAGTTTTGCTTCAATTTCTTTAGCTGTTTTAGTAATTGATAATCCGCCCAGCGCAGTACAACGTAAATCAGAATCAATAGCTTTTCCTACTTTATCCATAGTATCTATAACCTCATCTAATGGAATCAAATGATCATAATTTGCCAATGCCATATTTGCACAAGAAAGCGCATTGGTTGCAGCCAATACATTTTTTCCTAAACAAGGAGCTTCTACTCTATTTGCAATAGGATCACAAATCATTCCTAAGGAGTTTTGCAATGCCAAAGATGCGGCTGACAATGATTGTTGTAAGCTACCATTTGCCATAAACACCAATGCAGCTGCTGCCATTCCTGCGCCAGAACCACATTCAGCTTGACATCCTCCAACTTCTGCGGCAAAAGTTGCATGTGCAGCGATAAACACACCTATAATTGAAGCGGCGAGCATGGCTTTTATCGTTTCTTCTCTTGATAAATTTAAACTCGAAGCGGCTCCAATAATTGCTCCAGGCAATGCGCCACATGAACCTGCTGTTGGTGCTGCAACAATAACACCCATTGAGCTTTTTACTTCCATCATTGAAGAAACAAACATGATAATGGTATTCATCATATCTCCTTCTAACAAACTTTTTGACTCTAATTTTTCTTTAAACACTAAAGATTGTGCACCTAAAATTCGGTCTTTAAATTCGGTTCCTTTTAGTCCACTTCTGATAGAAGCATCCATGATATCTATAATCTCTCCCATTTTCTCAAAAACTTCTTTATGAGAAATGTTTCCTCTTGCACTTTCATAATGTACTGCCAATTCCCATAGTTCTAAATTTTTATCAGCATTATAAGCTAACATTTCATCACAAGTGTTAAATGGTACTTGAATTCCCTTTCGTGATAACACAGGTAATACAGGAGAAATAGATTTTATAGTAATCACTTCTTTCAGTTCAGAAAGCATTTGCAACAGATCTTCATTTATCGGACTATTTGTTTTTACTTGATAGAACTTTGTTGTACCGTCTAAAAACTGTAGCGATTCATTCGGAATAAATTTTTCTACAAACTCAGAAATAGTTCCTTTTTCTGAACAATAAATCAAAGTTTCAAAATAATCCCCTTCCATGGTAACAGCATTACCATCAATTTCAATGACGTCAATCATTCCGCCTCCAACAGAAATTGCAATGATTTCATGGGTTTCTTTAGTGTTATGTAAGGTTAACTTATAGGTGTTTGGATGTGTCGCATTGATATCAAGTATTTCTATATTTACGTTTATTCTTGCTGCTTTTATCTCATTTGCTGAATTTACTAATCGTTCATCATAGGCTTCCCAACCTAAAAAACCACCAAAAAGACCCATATCTGAGCCTTGACTTTCATGTGTTGTTGCTAACGAACCATTTGGATCAAATTCTATTAAAACATCTGTCAATTCAGCATCCATTAAATCTCTACAAATTCTACCAATTCGTAATGAAGCAGCACAATGAGAACTTGATGGACCACGCATAACAGGACCAATAACATCATTAAAAATACTTGGATAATTTGCCATACCTAAAAGATTTAAAATACGTATTTAACAAATATAGGGATTTTTAAGAGGATTAAATACCATCAAACATTGAACAATTAGTATCAGTAAAAATTGTTAAATTGCATACTTAACAAATCAACCTACTTATGAAAAAAATATTTTTATTCACTTTTGCTTGTTTAATTTCATTTATTTCTTCTTCTCAAGAAAAACTTACTTTAGAAGATGCTTTTAAAAACGGAACTTATAATGCTAAAGGTTATGGTCCTGTTAGATGGATGAAGGACAACAAAGGGTACTCTACATTACAAAGAAATAATGATGTTGGTGGAAGAGATATTATTAGGTATGAAGCAACCTCTGGAAAACGCTCTGTTTTGGTTTCTGCAAAACAATTAATCCCAAAAGGAGAAACAAAACCACTATCAATTTCTAATTATGAATGGTCAACAGACAATTCAAAATTGTTGATTTTTACAAATACTCGTAAAGTTTGGCGTTATCATACAAGAGGTGATTATTGGGTGTTAGACTTGAAAACTGGTAAATTAACTCAATTAGGAAAATCTGTTGAGAGAACCACAATGATGTTTGCTAAATTTTCTCCAGATGCAACTCGCGTTGGGTTTGTGAGTAAAAATAATATTTATGTAGAAAACATTGCAACAAATAAAATCACACAACTTACTTTTGACGGAAGTACTTCAATCATAAACGGAACATTTGATTGGGTATACGAAGAAGAATTGGGATGTAGAGATGGTTTTAGATGGAGTCCAGAGGGAACACAAATAGCTTATTGGCAATCGGATACCAAAGGGATTGGAACATTTTACATGATTAACAATGTAGATTCTATTTATCCAAAATTAATTCCATTACCATATCCGAAAGTTGGAACAACAAATTCTGCTGTAAAGGTTGGTGTTGTTAATGCTGCTGGCGGAAAAACAAAATGGTTTGATGTTCCTGGAGACTCAAGAAATAACTATTTAGCTAGAATGGATTTTATTCCAAATTCTAACGAGGTCATGATTCAGCAACTAAACAGAAAACAAAACACCAATACTGTTAGGGTTGGAAACACCAAAAACATGTCTTTAAAAACAATTTTAACAGATAAAGATGATGCTTGGTTAGATATTCATGATAATATCATGTGGTTAGAAAATGAAAAATATTTTACTTGGACTAGTGAAAAAGATGGATACTTACACTTGTATAAAGTATCTAGAGATGGTAAAACTTCGACAACAATAACCACAGGAGATATTGATGTAGTTCGTATCAATTGTATCGATCCAAAAAGTGGATATGTATATTACACTGCCTCTCCAGAAAATTACACACAGCGTTATTTATACAGAAGTAAAATAAACGGAAAATCAAAACCTGAAAGAGTAACTCCTGCGAATCAAGCTGGACAACATTCGTATCAAATTTCTGCTGATGCAAAATTTGCCATTCATGGTTTTCAAAATGCAAGCACACCAAATAAAATATCGTTAATCAATCTTCAGAAGCATAAAACCATTCGTGTTTTAGAAGATAATAATGAATTAAAAAACAAAGTTGCAGCCTTAAATTTATCTCCAAAGGAGTTTATAAAAGTTGATATAGGAGAGGTGGTTTTTGATGCTTGGATGATCAAACCAAAAAACTTTGACCCAACAAAAAAATATCCAATTATATTTTATGTGTATGGAGAACCTGCTGGTTCTACAGTACAAGATAATTGGGGCGGCGGAGATTTATGGCATCAATATTTAGCACAACAAGGGTATGTTGTAGCTAGTATTGATAACCGAGGAACAAGAACGCCACGAGGAAGAGATTGGAGAAAATCGATTTATGGTCAAATCGGAATTTTAGCAGCCCATGATCAAGCAGCTGCAGCAAAAAAAATGTTTGCAACCTACCCTTTTATTGACACCAATAAAGTTGGAATGTGGGGTTGGAGCGGCGGTGGTCAAATGACCATGAATTGCTTGTTTAGATATCCTGATGTGTATACTTCTGGATTAGCAGTTGCTTTTGTTGCAGACCAGCGCTTGTATGATAATATTTATCAAGAACGCTACATGGGATTGTTAGAAGAAAATGAAGCAAATTATATTGCTGGCTCTCCAATAACACATGCTAAAAACTTAAAAGGTGACTTAATGATTATACATGGAACTGGTGATGACAATGTGCATTATCAAAGTTTTGAAAGACTTACAAACGAGCTCATCAAACATAATAAAATGTTTGACATGATGTCGTATCCGATGCGAGATCATGGAATTAGAGGCGGAAACACGTCTTTACATCTTAGAGAAACAATGGTAAGGTATTGGAAAAAGGTTTTTGCTGATGGAGATTTAATAAAAGTAAAACAGTAACTTTTTTAAACCAAATGAAAAAGCACAAACTATATAGTTTGTGCTTTTTCATTTTTTAGAATCCTAAGCAATAGAAACATAAAAAATGCTGAAAGTGCAGCAACTGATGTTACGATAACCCATGTAGAATCAAAACCGATAGCGCTTACTAATTGCATACCTGAATTATGACTAAAAATATGAGCAAAAGAAAATGCAATGGTGTACAATGCCATGTACTCACCTTGATTTCCTTTTTTAGCTCTTTCCATTGCAAAAGCATTTGAAAACGGAAATGCGATCATCTCTCCTACAGTCATTAAAAACATTCCGACAATTAAAATACCTGTCCAACTGGTAACCAAAAGCACAACAAAACTTAATGCTGTTAAAACACCTCCAAACAACATCAGTCCAACCTTTGTAAATTTTGAATGTTCTAACCATTTTATGAGAGGCATTTCAAATAAGAAAATTACAAAACCATTCATTCCTAACAACAAACCAATATTTTGTTCTGATAAAGAATGAACATCTTTATAATACAACGGCATGGTAGAGAAGTATTGCAAAAATACGGCTCCAAACAACATCATAGCAATTAGAAAAACCCAAAAAGCTTTATCAGAATATGCAGAAATTGGATTTGCTACTTTAACTTCATCCAATACTTTTGATTTCTTAGGATGTAAAACTTGCAATAATAAAACCCCTGCTAAAAAACAAGTAATTCCATCTACCCAAAACAAACCTGTATATCCTATAGAAGCAATAATCAAACCGCCAACGGCAGGACCAGCAGAAAAACCAAGATTGATTGCTAAACGAATTAGTGTTACCGAACGTGTTTTGTTTTCTGGTTTACTATACGAACTTAAAGCCACAAACATGGCTGGTCTAAATGCATCTGCTATTAGCATTAATCCGAAAATCCCTAAACAAAAACCTGTAAAAGAGGTTACAAATTGCATGGCTACAAATGCGAATCCTGTACCTATTAAACTGAAGAGCATTACTTTATAATATCCTATTACATCTGTTAATTTACCACCAATCCAAGAACCCAAAACTGAGCCTACCCCAAAGCAAGACATGATCCAACCCACATCAGATAAGGTAAAGTCTAAACTTTTAGTTAAGTATAATGATAAGAACGGAATTACCATAGTTCCTGCTCTATTGATTAGAGTGATAAATGCTAACCACCATACTTCTCTAGAAAGCCCCCTGAAAGTGTTGAGATAATCAACGTATAATTTTTTCATTTTTTTGGTTGTTGTATAAAAATAAAAAGTCCGACTGTGAAGTCGGACTCAATTTGATAGTATTCTTTTATGTTGCTATAATTACAATACAATTGATGCTCGACTTTTTCGATTGTTAATCGACTTCTGACACGTATATGTATTGACAATTCTCATTTTTAATTTTTTAATGCGTCAAAACTACATAAATAATTGTAAAAACTGTATTTTTATTTTTTAAAATTTCTTACTTGATGAAAACCCTTTTCGCCTTTTTCTCTTTATTCCTTTTTATTTCTTGCAACAACGAATCAAAGGATGATTATCTTAAAAAAATTGAAGATTATCAGTATGAAGAAAATTTAAAATTTCATGACGAAAGTAAATCACCTTTAACCAAAGAAGATCTGAAAACATTTAAAAAGTTAGAGTTTTATCCTATTGATAAAAAATATAGAGTACTTGCTAAATTAGAAAAAACAGTTGACGCTCCAATTTTTGAAATGACAACCACAACAGAAAGAAAACCCTTATACATTAAATATGGAATGGTAACTTTTACTATTGATGGGGTTGAGCAACAAATTCCAATCTATCAAAATAAAGATCTAGATAGAGACCCACAATACATCGATTATTTGTTTATGCCTTTTACTGATAAAACAAGCGGAGAAGGTTCTTATGGTGGGGGGCGTTATTTAGATGTGTTAACCACAGATGAAAAACCAGACGGAACGATTGTCTTAGATTTCAATAAAGCATACAACCCATATTGTGCTTATAGCGACAGGTATTCTTGTCCGTTAACACCTAAAGAAAATACGCTTACTGTTTCAATACCCGTTGGAGTTAAAGCGTATAAAAAGCATTAATATTTCATTTCAAGCAGAGTCGAGAAATAAAAATAAAAAGATTGCTTCATTTCATTCGCATTGACAAAACTTATTGATTTATAAAAATCTCTTCTTGTAAATCTAGTTCAATTGCTTTTTCAATTGCTGCTAAATGCGGTTTTCTTACTTTTAATTTTGTAGCTGCGTGTGCTTTTTCATTCAATTGACTAAATAATTTAGCAGCTTTTATTGCAGTTGGTAATAATTGGTCTTCTGGAACAATTACATCTAAAAATCCTGCTTTTACAGCTTCTTTCGGATTGTAAATTTCTGAATTGTTTACGCTTCTATCTAAATAGGTATGTGATAATTTTGCTCTAGCAATGGCTATTCCTGCGTGATGCATGGTCATGCCTATTTGAACTTCGTTCATTCCTATTTTGTAGTCGCCTTCTACTCCTATTCTATAATCTGAAGATAACAATAAAAAAGCTCCTTTAGCAATCGCATGTCCATTACAAGCAATGATTATTGGTTTCGGAAAAGACAACATTCTTAAGGAAAGTTGAGAGCCTTTTGTAACCAATTCTTTTGCTGATTCTGGCGATTTTGCCATTACTTTTAAATCAAAACCGGCTGAAAAAATTCCAGTTTGCCCGGTTAAAATAACAACTTTGTTTTCTTCTAGAGCTTTATCTAAACTAGTGTTTAGACCTTCAATAACTTCATGAGAAATAGCATTTGCTTTTCCGTTTGCTATGGTAATTATAGCATACTCTTCTTCTCTTTTATAATGTACTACTTCGTTCATTTCTTATTTATTATTTGACGGAGCTCAACTAATGAGATTTCTCGTCGTTCATTCTTCTTTCTGTCGAAATGACATGTAAACTCAAGTTTGTATCGAGATGCTATTTATTTAACAATATAAATTCCTGCAAAAACAGCCAAGAACCCAACCACAAAACTTGCAATCGTATAAAACGCAAAACTTGTAAAATCTCCAGATTTTAAAAACACATGATTTTCATAGGCAAACGTTGAAAAGGTAGTAAAACCTCCACAAAATCCTGTTGCCAATAATAACGTGTGATTTTCTGTTAAGGCTTCATTTTTTGCTGCATACCCTAGAATAAGTCCAATAAATAAACTACCTAAAATATTGGCTAAGAATGTTCCGTATGGAATTCCGTTTTCAGGACTATTTAAGAATTTCCCGAATAAAAAACGCAATGCACTTCCAAATCCGCCACCAATAAAAACAAGTAAGATTTGTTTCATCTTATTTTAATTCAATTTTATCAGCATCAGACCAATTCCACTTTCCTAGTATTGTTCCTTTCTCAAGCATCATAATTCCTGGATTTGCTCTTACCATTGTTTTTAAAGTTGTTCCATCACAAAACAGAAAATCAAATGGAAGTTCATATTTTTCTTTAGCCAACAACAATTCGTCTGTAAAAGAAGCTGAAGCACCATAAACAGCATAACCTTTAGCAATTGCTTTGTTTGCAATTTCTTTGATGGTCTTAAATCCGTTTGTATCTGCTTTGTCTAGCGTATGTACAATAATCAATAATACTTTTTCTTTCTCTAGAATTTCTGGAGCTAAATCTTCTTGTGCATCTTCTAAATAGAAATCATGAATTTTAGGAAGCTCACCGTCATCTTTGTACTTCATTCCTTCTTGAATGTTATTTCCAACTGCATACGCTCTAAAATCAATAATTGGTAAATGTACTAGCACATGGTAAGTGATGTATAAAAACGAAACCAATGATAAGATAGTTATCGCTTGCGAAACCTTTACAGAAAAAATAGATTTGATGTCTTTTACTCTAAACAGCATCAATAAAATTAATCCGATTAAGATTACATTTTTATAGAACGTTTCCCAAGGTGTTAATTTAATAGCATCACCAAAACATCCACAATCTGTTACTTTGTTGTAATAGGCAGAATACCACGTTAAGAACAAGAATATGGTTGATAAAACGAGTAAACTCCATAATGTTGCTTTTGCTCTACATCCTAATAATAAGATGATTCCCAACATTATTTCTGCTAAAATTAATACAATAGAAAATGCCAATGCATACGGAATTAAATATTCCATATCTAGCACACTCTCATTAAAATATTCTTCAAATTTGTATTGAGAGCCAATTGGGTCAACCAATTTTACAAAGCCAGAAAAGATAAACATCGCTCCGACAAAAATTCTTGAAATGTGTACTAGTAGTTTCATAGTTGTTTTTTATTTGTTCTATTATTTCATTTAGAGACTGCTTCTTTCTTCGCAAGATCAAAACTTTTTCACTCTGCAACTTTGCTTCTCTGACTCTTTGTGTCTTTGCAACTCTGTAACTTTGACACTTTGAACCTTTGAACCTTTGCAACTTTTTACCCCATATGAATCATTGCAAAAATTGCATAATTAATCATGTCTTGATAATTGGCATCAATTCCTTCAGAAACCAATGTTTTTCCTTTATTGTTCTCAATAGTTTTTACTCGCAACAACTTTTGCAATATCAAATCTGTTAAAGAAGATATTCGCATATCGCGCCAAGCTTCGCCATAATCATGGTTTTTGTTATCCATCAATTCTTTGGTAATTGCAATGTGCTTGTCGTACAATTCTGTTGCTTCTTCTGTAGAAACATCTGGATTTTCAACAACACCTAATTCGATCTGAATTAACGCCATTACACAATAATTAATAATACCAATAAACTCACCTCTTTCACCTTCATCAACTTTACGAACCGCATTTTCTTGCAATTGCCTAATACGTTGTGCTTTTATAAAAATTTGATCGGTTAAAGAGGGTAAGCGTAAAATTCGCCATGCACTACCATAATCGCTCATCTTTTTAATAAACAAACTTCTACATTCTTCTACTACTGCATTGTATTGTTTCGACGTATTCTGCATAAATCTTAAAATAAAGTATTTCCGTAAAAATAGTAAATCTTCAAAGCTTTTCATTTATTTTTACTGAAGAAATTTTGAAATCATTATTTATGAAAAAAGTAGTTGTTTTTTGCGGTTCTAGCAGTGGTTTTAATTCGGTTTACAAAGAAGCAGCCATTGACTTAGGAAAAACCTTTGTAAAAAACAATATTACCATGGTGTATGGTGGTGGAAAAATTGGATTGATGGGTGTTCTTGCCAACACAATTCTTGCTAAAAAAGGAAACGTTATTGGTGTTATTCCGAAGCTATTAGAACATGAAGAAGTTGTAAATAGAGAAGTTACAGAGCTAATTATTACCAAAAAAATGAGCGAACGTAAAGTAATTATGAGTAAATTAATTGACGGTTATATTACGTTGCCTGGTGGATTTGGCACTTTAGATGAATTATTTGAGGCTTTGACTTTAGGGCAATTACATATTGAACAAAAGCCAATTGGCATTTTAAATGTGAATGGTTTTTTTGATTACATGTTAAAACAATTAGAAGTGATGGTTCAGGAAGGGTTTTTAAAACCACAAAACAGAGAATTAGTTTTGGTAGATACAACTGTTGAAGGATTAATAAAACAAATGCAAAATTATAAGGCCCCTGAAAAAATGCACGTTATTGATAAAGTTGTACGTTAATGATGACTATAAATTGTAATAAAAAATTAATTGATATCTCTTCTCCAAAGGTAATGGGGATTTTAAATGTTACGCCAGATTCTTTTTTTGATGGTGGCAAATACAAAAACGAAACGGACATTTTACTACAAGTAGAAAAAATGCTTTCTGAAGGTGCAACTTTTATAGATGTTGGCGCCTATTCTTCTAGACCTGGAGCAATGCATATTTCTGAAGAAGTAGAATTACAGCGTATTGTGCCAATCTTAGAATTATTAGTGCAAAATTTTCCAGAAATTATTATTTCGGTAGACACCTTTAGAAGCAACGTTGCTCAAAAAACCATTGAAGCTGGTGCAGCGATGATTAATGATATTTCTGGAGGAAAAATGGACGCAAATATGTTTGAAACTGTTGCTAAATTGCAAGTTCCGTATATACTAATGCATATGTTAGGAAAGCCAAAAAACATGCAAGAAAATCCAAGTTATGAGGATGTTACAAAGGAAGTGATTTCCTTTTTTGCTGAGCAACTTTTTAAGCTGCATCAATTAAAAGTAAACGATGTACTAATTGATGTTGGTTTTGGCTTCGGAAAAACCATCGAACACAATTACGAATTATTAAAGAATTTATCGCTTTTTAAAAACTTAGATGCTCCAATTTTAGTTGGTGTTTCTAGAAAATCGATGTTATACAAACCTTTAAAAATAACACCGCGGTTAGCATTAAACGCAACCACTTCTGCAAACACTATTGCGTTGTTAAATGGAGCAAATATTCTTAGAGTACATGATGTAAAAGAAGCTATGGAAGCAATTAAAATTGTTGAGCAACTCTCTTAATTTTTCTGTACATTTACATCATCAGCAAAAAAAATATGTTAGACTTTATTGATTTTTCTATCTTAGACATTCTAGATATTCTTCTAGTTGCTGCATTGCTATATTATATTTACAAGCTTTTAAAAGGCACTGTTGCCATCAATATTTTTTTAGGGATTGCATTTATTTTCTTAATATGGAAAGTGACACAAGCACTAAAAATGGAAATGTTAAGTGGTATCTTAGGCTATTTATTGAGTGGTGGAGTTATAGCCTTGATCATTGTATTTCAGCAAGAAATTAGAAAATTTTTATTGATGATAGGAACTACAAATTTCTCATCAAAAAGAAGTTTTTTAAAACAATTAAAATTTTTAAAATCAGAAATTGAATCTGAAACAGATGTTGATACTATTGTTAATTCTTGTATCAAATTGTCTAAAACTAAAACAGGTGCTTTAATTGTTATTGAGCGCACAAATAATTTAGATTTTTTAGCGAATGGTGATCAAATGAATGCTGTTGTTAACGAAGCGATTTTAGAAAGTATATTTTACAAAAACAGTCCGTTACACGATGGAGCAACCGTAATTAGAGATAACTTTATTGTTGCAACTCGTGTTGTTTTACCATTATCTAGCGAAAAAATTCCTGCTCGTTTTGGCTTACGTCATAAAGCAGCAATTGGTGTAACAGAAAAAACTGATGCTTTGTGTTTATTGGTTTCTGAAGAAACTGGAGAAATCTCTTATATCAAAGATGGGGCTTTTGATTTGTATACAGATTACAACGAATTAATTGAAAAAATTAAAGAAGATTTAAACTAAATAACTTCTACACTACTAAATTGCTTATCATATAGATTTTTATAAAATCCTTCCGATTTCTCTAACAATTCTTGATGTGTTCCTTCTTCAACAATCAATCCTTTATCCATCACAATAATTTTATCGGCTTTTTTTATTGTTGCTAATCTATGAGCAATTACAATAGACGTTCTTCCTTTTGTAATGGTATCGGTAGCAAATTGTATCATCTGTTCTGAATGAGAATCTACAGAAGATGTAGCTTCGTCTAAAATTAAAATACTTGGTTTACTAACATACGCTCTTAAAAATGCAATTAATTGACGCTGACCAGAAGAAAGCATTGCTCCTCTTTCTTTTACATTATAATCATAACCACCAGGTAAACTCATGATAAAATCGTGAATCCCAATCTGTTTTGCTGCTTCTTGAACTTCTTCAAATGTTATTTTATCATTTTTTAAAGTGATGTTGTTTAAAATTGAATCCGAAAATAAAAAAACATCCTGCAATACAATAGCAATTTGATTTCGTAAAGAATTAATTTCGTAATCTTTTACAGAAACTCCATCAACACAAATCTCGCCAGAATTTATTTCATAAAAACGATTGATTAAATTGATGATGGTAGATTTTCCTGCTCCCGTTGCTCCAACAATGGCAACAGTTTGTCCTTTTTCTACTTGTAAAGAAATTCCTTTTAAAACTTCTTCATCTTTTATATAGCTAAAACGAACATTTTTAAACTCAATTTCACCTTGTAAATGTTCAGCGAAAACAGTTCCGTTTTTATCAATACTACTTTGCGTATCTAGCACTCCGAAAACACGTTCTCCAGAGACAATTCCCATTTGTAAAGTGTTAAATTTATCAGCAATCTGTCGTAAAGGTCTAAACAACATTTGGGTCATCATAATAAAACTCATAATCTCACCTGGTTCTACTGCAACATTATTTACAGATTGCAAACCACCATACCAAACCAATAATCCGATTGCTATTGAAGACAAAATTTCTGCTACTGGAAAGAAAATAGAATAATACCAAACTGCCTTTATATGAGCTTTTTTATGCTTATCGTTTATATCCATAAACTTTTCATATTCAATTTTTTCTCTACTAAATAACTGAACAATATTCATTCCTGTTACTCTTTCTTGGACAAATCCGTTAAGATTTGCTACTTGAGTTCTCACTTCTTGAAAGGTAGATTTTATAGCAATTTGAAATAATTTTGTTGCGTATATTAATATAGGTAAAACTGCTAAAGCAATTAAGGCTAACTGCCAATTTATAAAAAGCATTGCAACTATTACGACTAACATTTGTAATACATCACTAATAATCATAAACAACCCTTGACTAAAAGAACTTGCAATGGTTTCGATATCTGAAACCACTCTAGTTACCAACCTTCCAACAGAAGTAGTATCGAAATAAGACATTTTAAACTGTAAAATATGTCTAAAGATTTTAGCGCGCATATCTCTAATAATATGTTGTCCAATCCAATTGGCAAAATAGATAAACAAGACTTGCAACACTACTTCTGCAATCAGAACAACAAGCATTACTAATGTATAATACAACAACGTTTCTTCATTTTTATTTGTTGTAAAATCTTTTACGGCTTCTTTAAGTAAAATTGGTCTAGCAACTGCTAATAATGAAGTGGTAATAACAGCTAAAGTTGCAATAATAAAATGAATTCTATAGTTTTTTGCAAAACTTAAAATTCTCATAAATATTTTTGCGTCAAATGCTTTTCCTGACTCTTTTTTACTCATGTTTAATAAGTGATTTCTGTTAAAAACAACCCTTTTGCAGGAACAGATAGTCCTGCGTTCGCTCTATCTTTACTTAAAATTATATTTCTAAAATCTTGATTGGTAATTTTATGTTTACCTACATCAACCAAAGTACCAACAATGGCTCTAACCATATTTCGTAAAAAACGATTTGCTGTTATATGAAATGTTAATTGATTTCCTTGATAGGTCCAAACAGCTTTTGCAACCTTACAATTAAATGTTTTTACTTCTGTTTTTACTTTAGAAAATGCTTGAAAGTCTTCAAATTCCAATAAAATTTTAGCAGCTTCATTCATTGCTTCAACATCTAATTTTTGATGAAACAATTGCCAAGTTGTTTCTAACAAAAAAGGGTTTCTTCCTAACCAAATTCTGTATTCATAACTTCTTGTAATTGCATCAAATCTTGCATGTTTATCATCAGCGACTTTCTTTACATGATGCACAACAATATCTTCTGGCAATAGCGAATTAAATTTAAAAACAATGTTTTTATCTAATTTTTTAGCTGTATCAAAATGAGCAAACATTTGCAAAGCATGAACTCCTGTATCTGTTCTTCCTGCTCCAACAACACTAATTTCCTCTTGTAAAACAGTACTTACCGCTTTGTTAAGTTCTTCTTGAATAGAGTTAGCGTCTGGTTGTATTTGCCAACCATGATAATTTTTACCTTGGTATGAAAGTTCTATAAAATATCTCAAAAAACCTGTACTTTTGTAAGAACCAAAACTACATAAATTTATTTGGTTATTAGCATATTTAAAACGTGAAAAAGATTCTTCTTTTATCGGACACCCACAGTTATATTGATACTCAAATTTTAAAATTTGTAAAACAAGCTGATGAAGTTTGGCATGCAGGTGATATTGGTGATTTGCATGTTACTGATACAATAAAATCATTAAAACCTTTACGAGCTGTTTATGGAAATATTGATGACGCTGATGCTCGATTAGAATTTCCTCTAGACAATAAGTTTACAGTTGAAAATGTAACAGTTTGGATGACACATATTGGCGGTTATCCAGGCAAATACAACCAACGTATTAGAGAAGAGTTACAACACATTTCGCCAAAGTTATTTATTTGTGGTCACTCGCATATTTTAAAAGTACAATTTGATAAAAAGTTAAATATTTTACATTTGAATCCAGGTGCTGCTGGAAATCATGGCTTTCATAAAATAAGAACTATGATTCGTTTTACCGTGGATAAAGATCAAATAAAAAATATGGAAGTAATTGAATTGGCTAAACGTGGATAGCTTTAATTTTTTCTAAAATTGGAAGTTCAATTTTAATTCTAGTTCCAGATTTTGTGTCAGAATATATGCTAAATTTACCCTTCATTATTTGTATTCTAGCATCTATTTGGTTAATTCCCAAACCATCTTTTTTAGGAATCTCTTTTTTATCAAATCCGTCACCATTATCTTGAATCTTAACAAATAAAATTCCGTCTTTTTCTTCCACTTCTACAGTTGCCTCAGTGGCATTACTGTGTTTTAAGATATTGTTTACCAATTCTTGGATGATATTATTTACTTTAATTTCAAAACTCTGTTGATAACGTCTTATGTTTTTTATATTAGTGTTGATTTCAATTTTAGAATTTGAATATTTTTCTGCCATATCTTTTATAGCGTATTTCAATCCAAATTTTAATAATACAGAGGAAACTAAGGTGTGAGATAGGTCTCTAATTGTTTGTGAAGCTTCTACAATTATCTTTTGAGTTTTATCAATCTCTAGTGGTGTATTGCCATTAAATTGAGTTTTACTAGCTTGTAAATGCAAATTAGCAGAAGATAATAATGAACTCACACTATCATGTAAAGTTTCTGCTATTTGTTTCCGTTCATCTTCTTTACCATCAAGTGTTGCATTTAATATACGTACTTGAGATTCTGCTCTTAATTTATCTAATTTACTTTTTTGCTCAAACTTTGTTTGTTCAAATTTTAGCCTTAAGTTTCCTTGACGTAATTTATAGTTGTAAATAATTACTCCTGAACTAATAATTACAAGAAAACTTAGTATTCCAAAAAACCAAGCTGTTTTTTTCTCTTCTTGTTGTTTTAGTTTAATTTGTGTTTCAACTAAATTAACTTTCTCTTTTTCAAGCTCTATTTGATGCTTTTCAAAAACACCCTCAACAACATTCTCAAAATTTTGATTTCTAAGGCTGTCATTAATTAAATAAGATTTTTCTTGAAATTCATAAGCTGTATAATCTTTTAAGTTATATAACGCCCAAGCTAAATTAAAATATAAATCTTTTTTATATCTAAAGGCTGTACTACTATTGTCGTTTTCAATTAAATCCAAAGCATCATAGTATAACTCTTTTGCTTTATTATATTCCTTTTCTAATACATAAATACTGGCTAAATTACCAAGAGCCGATGCTTCAAATAGTTTGTTTTTAGTTTTTCTTCTAATTTCTAGTGCTTTAAAAGAATATTCTCTTGCTTTGTCAAATAATGAATCTTGAATATAAATACCTGAAAGATTATTATATGCTGATGCTTTTGCACTTTCTAAATCGTTGTTAAAAGATTCAAGATTAACCAATTTATTAAAATAATACTTGGCACTATCAACTTTCCTTAAAAATAAGTATTCAGAACCAAGTTTTAGAAAATTATTAGCTAAAGCTTTATTTTTAGAAAAACCTACTTCATAAGTATTTATTTTTTCATTAAAATTTAGCTTATTATTACTTAATAATAATGACAAAGACCTTTTCAAATACCTTAGAGCCATGTCATGATTTTTTAATTCCATAAACAAATCTCCAATCAAAAAAGTAGTTAAATACTCTAAATCGTTATTATTAGCCTTCTTAGAATCATCAAGTAGCTTAAGACTTATTGCTAATGAAGTAGAGGTTGAGTTTTTCTTAATATTCTTTTTTAAATTTAAATACTTATTTTGTAAAATGGTGTCTTGTTGTTGCTTAATAGATAAAGGAGAAACCTCTTTAAAATAGGTTTCTCCTTTATCTATTGAACAAGCTATTACTTTTAATTTAAATATTAGAAGTAAAAATAATAATATACTCTTTTTGTTCAAAATTATTTATTAGATGTAAATATTACATATCACCAGAGCCAGTATCTATAATGATTTTTGGTTTTGTGATTATAGACTCCTCTTCTAAAAGCAATCCTTTACCAAATAGTTTATTGTGGTTCACAAAATCTATTTTTAAAATACCTGTATCTGGGACATCTAATGTTCTAGAAAATGTATTTTCTGAACTAGTCCCTCTAGATAAATGTACTTCATAAGTAGCTAAATCTTCGTTAAACATGAACTCTGTTTTCACATTGCCGTTTACTTTAAAATTTAATTGAAAAGTACCATCTTCATTAGTTGATAAATCATATTCTTTTAAGAATCTTGTTACAACACCTTTAGCAAAGGTAATGTTTTCATCTTCAATAGAAAACTTCATTTTCTTTCCAGTTAGATTGTCAAAAAAGCCAATACGTAATTTGTTATTTTCTAAAACAAAATCATTTCTGTATTGATCTTTAGTATCATGATTTACTTTACTTAAATGAACCTCGTTTGTTAAAGAGTTTATGTTTTTGTGAACATCAGAAGTTGTGTTATTCGCAACAACATAGTCTACAGAGTATGCTCCTGAAGCATCTCTTTTTAACTTAGCCTGTTTTAATAAAGGCTCTTGGGGAATTTCAAAATCCGATTCATTTGTTGAACAAGAAGCAAAACTAAACGTTAAAATTATGACTAAAAAGCCGATACTTAGTTTTTTCATGATGATAATTTTTAATTTTATAATTCTTAATATTTTAAAAAATGCATGAGATAGTAATGTTAAATTATATAGGTTTTGGGGGATCTCTCTCTTTTGGGGGATAAATCTTAATTGACTTAAAAGAGATTAAAAATAGGGGATAATTCTATATAATTTTGTTTTTTACTGCAAACATTGCTAAACCCACTGCATTTTTTACATTTAATTTTTTTAATAAATTTTTTCTATAGGTTTCAACAGTATTAACACTTAATAATAATGTATCTGCCATTTCCTGTGTACTATATTCTTTTACTACAAGTTTTAATACTTCGACTTCTCTTTCTGTTAAACTATCAACTGCCTTAGAATCTGGTCTAGAACCTTCAGTTACATGATAACCTAATGATAAGTTAAACAATCCTTCTTTAATATCGTCACTAAAATAAGGATCTCCGTTATGAACAGATTTTATAGCTTTTAAAATATGTTCTCCCGCACTTGTCTTAGATATAAAACCATCGGCTCCATAAGTTGTTAGTTCTTTAACCAATTTAGCATCATCATAACTAGACAACATTATAATTTTTTGATGCTTCTTTTTTTTATTAAACTTTTTTAATACTTCTATACCGTCTAATTCAGGCATATTAATATCTAACACCAAAATATCTGCTTCGTTAGTTTTAAACCATTCTATAACTTCTTTACCTGTTAATGAATGTCCAACAACTTCAATATCTTTATCAGTATTTAACATCGCAATAATCCCTTCAATTAGAATCATGTGGTCATCAGCGACATGAACTTTAATTTTTCTTTTCATAATTAATTACATTACAAATTTAAACTACCATAGCAGTATACACAATACCCATTTATGGGGTTTCTTTTGCTCACCGAATACCGTGAATTAACTCACGGAAAACCGTGATATAGTCTTCTCACGGAAAACCGTGATTTTTTATTTCAATGTATTGATTTTCAACCCATTAAAATGATTAATTTTTCACTTAATAAAACACTAATTTACAAAAATAAAAACTCAATTGCTATTTTCTAAAACTTTAAATAAAAAATAAAAAGCATGCAAGACCTCCAATATTACATTTTTCTTAGTTTATGAAGAAAAACTAAAAAACCGAAGTTAATACTTCGGTTTTTTTCGCACTAAATATACTAAGATGTTAGGCTTACCTTAATCTATCAACAGATTTTACGAGATCTTCGTCCTTTTTTATTGCTTTATTAGCAATTGCTAACAACACAATAACAATAACAGGAATAAACATCCCAATACCCTTCTCCGAAACCGCAGTCTCTCCAGATAAAGTTAGTGACATATATATAAGTACACCTAATAAATAGAAGTTAATTAACATATTTAAACGCCCTATTACAAACTGTAATTGTCTGTTTTTATATAAAAAAACAGCTACTACGGATGCCAAAGCAGATAATAAATATGAAAAAAATATTGAATTTAAAAGCATGTTTGGTTCATTTATTAGATCTAACGCAGAAACAACTTTTGTTGATTTTTCTGTCCATAAATTAAATACAAAAATCAACCCGCCCGAAAACATAGCGGCACCTAATAAATATAATGTTTGAATTCTTTGTATCATTACTAATAATTGGAAAGCAAAAGTAAAACTTTCTTTTTTTAAAAAGAAACATTGTAGTTAAAAATAATTACATATATTTGCTTACAATTCAACTACACACTAGTATTAGCATAAAGCTTTACAATACTAAGCCAAAAAATTTCAATACAAATTCTTAACTATCTTAAGAGAAACCCCACTATATTAATTTAACAATGTAAAAATGTTCGAAATCACAGAACTAAAAGCCAAAACTCTTACTGAATTACAAGAGATTGCAAAAACTATTGGACTATCTAAAACTAGTCAACTTAAAAAATTAGACCTTGTTTATCAAATCTTAGATACTCAAGCTGCAAATCTTGCAAATCAAGAGAATCCTAAGGCTGATAAACCAAGAAGAAAAAGAGTTGTGAAAAAAGTATCACATCCTAAGGCTGAAGAAAAAACAACTCCTGTTGTTAAAGAGGAAGCCAATCACAACCCTAAACCTGTTTTAAAAGAAAAGAAAGCTGAAGCTAAATCAGAAGTTAAAAAAACTGAAGAAAAAATAGCTACTCCATCTACTGAAGAAAAAACTGAAGTTAAAAAACCAGCTCATTCTAATCAGAATAATCCAAGGCAAAAAAACAACAACCCAAATCAAAATAAAAATAGAAACAACAATCAACAAAGAGAAAAAGTTTCTAAAGGGAATAAAAGCAATACGCGTTATAAAGATCCTGATTTTGAATTTGATGGTATTATTGAAAGTGAAGGAGTTTTAGAAATGATGCCTGATGGCTATGGTTTTCTGCGCTCTTCTGATTACAATTATCTATCATCACCAGATGATATTTATGTATCACAATCTCAAATAAAATTATTTGGTCTAAAAACTGGAGATACTGTAAAAGGAAATGTTCGCCCTCCAAAAGAAGGTGAAAAATATTTCCCTTTAATTAGAGTTTCAAAAATTAATGGATTAAATCCAAATGTAGTTAGAGACCGAGTTTCTTTCGAGCATTTAACTCCATTATTTCCTCAAGAAAAATTCAATTTAGCTGAAAAAGGAAGTTCTTTGTCAACACGAATAATCGATTTGTTTTCTCCGATAGGAAAAGGACAACGTGGTATGATTGTAGCACAACCTAAAACAGGTAAAACAATGCTTTTAAAAGATGTTGCAAATGCTATTGCAGCAAATCATCCAGAAGTCTATCAAATTGTCTTATTAATTGATGAAAGACCTGAAGAGGTAACAGATA
Source organism: Polaribacter sp. (assembly GCA_023254055.1). Taxonomy (GTDB): domain Bacteria; phylum Bacteroidota; class Bacteroidia; order Flavobacteriales; family Flavobacteriaceae; genus Polaribacter. The sequence continues at coordinate 73,471 of JALQYN010000096.1, read as the reverse complement.
TGCAACGAAGTGTTCGTGGAGAAGTTGTTGCTTCTACTTTTGATGAACCAGCAGACAAACACGTTCGTGTTGCAAATATTGTTTTAGAAAAAGCAAAACGTTTGGTAGAATGTGGACACGATGTTGTGATCCTTTTAGATTCGATTACTCGTTTGGCAAGAGCATACAATACAGTTGCTCCTGCTTCTGGTAAAATTTTATCTGGTGGTATTGATGCAAATGCATTACACAAACCTAAAAGATTCTTTGGTGCTGCTAGAAAAATTGAAGGTGGTGGTTCTTTAACTATTATAGCAACTGCTTTAACAGAGACGGGTTCTAAAATGGATGAAGTAATTTTTGAAGAGTTTAAAGGAACTGGAAATATGGAATTACAACTAGATAGAAACATTTCTAATAGAAGAATTTATCCTGCTATAGATTTAATAAAGTCTAGTACAAGAAGAGATGATTTATTGTTAGATGAAAAAACAGTGCAACGCATGTGGGTATTAAGAAAGTATCTTGCAGATATGAATCCAGTTGAAGCAATGGAATTTATCAACGAACGAATTAAATTCTCTAAGAACAATCAAGAGTTTTTAATCTCTATGAATGGGTAATTAATTTATCAAAATAGATTACATAAAAAAAAACCGAATCAATTAAATTGATTCGGTTTTTTTATGTTTTTAAATTACTGATTACTCAATACCGTAAAAAGAACCTCTATTGTCAACTACTTCAGTAGCTTCTTTAATAGCATCGTACATTAAACCTGTTTGACCTTTTCTAGTACTAGCCAATCTATTTCTATAAGAATCATAATTTGGTAATGCAATCGGTGCTTCTCTTTTTGTAACTACAAAAGCAAAAACTCCTTTCCCTCCTTCTACATTATTAAACAATGTGTTTTCTTTTGCAGAATACATAGCTCCTACAATTTTAGGCTCAAAACCAACTGCTGTAATAATTGGAGACTGCATAGAAATTGCAGATGCAGTACTAACAGTTTGCTTTGTAGATTTTGCAATATCAGCCAATGTTGCACCAGTCATTGTTTTATTAATGATTGCTGCTTTTTTCTGATTTAACAAAATTGGTCTAACAGTATTAGTAGCTCTAGCTGCAGACATTAAACCTTTAAATGTTTTATTCGTAATTACAGCTACAACATGACCACTGTTTGTATCAAATCTTTGGTAAGCTCCTACTTCGTTCTCTTTTTTATGCGACCAGGTAACAATTTCTCTTTGATTTCCAATTCCGGGTACCGTTTCGTCTAACATTTTTAAATTAAATGCTGATTGTGGAGACAATCCTTTTTCTTTTACAACATCGTCAAATTTTGCTCCGTTTGATAAAGCTAAAGCAAAAGTTTCTGCATTTTGAAATATGGTATTTTCTGTTGCTTGTGAAGCTTCAATCTTTCTGCCAAAAGTCGCTAACTTAACAGCTTGTTGTTTATTTCTACTTTCATCAACTCTAATAATATGGTATCCAAATTTAGTTTTAACAATATTAATATCTCCTTTTTTACTAAAGAATAAAGCATCCCCAAATTCTTTATCTAAAGAATAAGCGGCTTTTACGGAAATCCAATCAATATCTCCTCCTTTTCCTTTTGTTCCATCAACATTAACTAGATCAGCAATTTCTGCAAATTTCTTTTTATCTTTTCTTACTAATTTAAAAATACTATCTATAGATTTTTTTACTTGAACGTCTGTTTTCTTAGTATCTAGACTCGCAGAAGCTGAACCAACAAATGGAATTAATATGTGAGCTCCTTTAACAGAATCTGGAATTTGAACAACTTCATTAATTTTAGAAATTTTAAAAAATCCATTGTCTCTATAAGGACCAAATACATCACCTTGCTTCCCCTTAAAAACCTGTTCTACAATCACTGCAGAAACTTCGTTTTTAAAATTATAATTATTGTCTAAGGCTAAATCTGAGCCATTATCAGCAAAAAATTCAGACAAGAATTCTGTATTTTTAAATCCTTTTACTCCATCTTTGTCTTCTAATAAATCAGCAACTTCTTTTTTAATTGCATCTTCATCTTCTTTGGTAGGAACAATATCAAATTTTACATATTTAATATCTGTAGATGCATCAACTTTAAAAGATGTTGGGTTTGCCTTAATATAAGTTTCAATTTCTGATTTGGTTACTGTAACTAAACTATCTGCTACAGTGGTATAAGGTACATATACATATTGAGCTGTGATTTTTGTATTATCAGTTAAATACTGTAGTTCTCCTTCTTTTAATGAAGCACCAACACCAGCAGTAATCAAATTATTATAGGTAGTAGTTTCTAAACCGCTTTTTATCTGACCCATAAAATTTGACCAAGCATTCCAAACTTCAGTATTATCATCTTTTGCCAAAGCTAAAAATTCTTTTAACTTTCCTTCATCAAACAAACCAGCAGCATTTAAGAAACGTTGATCTGTTTTTATTGATTGATTCTCAATAAGAGCGCTCCAAACATCATTCTCTCCAACAGTAATTCCTGCTGCAGATAGTTGCGTTTGATAAATTTTTTCTCTTACTAAATTATCCCAAACTATTTTAGAAGCTTGCATATCGGTAATTCCATTACCTACTTGTGCTTTATAAGCTTCTAGAGCTTCACTAAAATCTTTTCTTGAAATTACTTCACCACCTACTTCTCCAACAGTATTTACTTTTGAAGAATTGAAGAAATCTTGAATACTTGAAGGATCTAATACAAAAGCAAACAATGCTAATCCAATTACTAGGATTAATGCCATTGAGCGCTCTCTAATTTTAGATAAAATTGCCATACGTCATTTATTTAATTAACAGGGAGCGAAAATACAATTTCGGTTTAAATAATGCAACTGCTTAGCAACAATTATTTACGAGTATTTTTTAATGATAAATCTAGTCATCTACTTCGCCAATTTGAAAGTAAATTTCTTCTATTTTTGATGAGCTAACTTTAAGAATTTTGATTACAAAATTTTCAATTCTTATTTCTTCATTTAACTCTGGGATGTTTTCTGTATGCTCTATAATAAAACCTCCCAAAGTTTCGTATGCTCCTTCTTTTGGAATGTTTAATCCGTATTCTTCATTTAAGTAATCAATCTCTAATCTTGCAGAAAAACGAAATTGAGTTTCGTTAATTTGCTCTTCAAGTAATTCTTGAGAATCATGCTCATCTTCTATTTCTCCAAAAAGTTCCTCTACAATATCTTCTACAGTTATCATTCCAGAAGTACCGCCATATTCATCTAAAACAATGGCTATGCTTTTTCTTTTCTTAATTAAATTGTTTAAGACATCATGAATAATCATTGATTCTGGAACTATTTCAATGGGCAGTATTACAGAACGAATTGTTTTTGGTTTTTTAAATAACTCGAAGGCATTTACATAACCAATAATATCATCTAATGAATTTTTATACACTAATATTTTAGAAAATCCAGTAGCAACAAATATCTTTCTTAGATTCGGAATTGTTTCATGAAACTCAACAGCAATCATTTCAGTTCTCGGCACCATAATTTCTCTTGCTTTAACCTTGTGAAAATCTAAAGCATTTTGAAATATTTGAATTTCAGAGTCGAAAACATCATGAGAATTACTTGTTTCTATTTGCTCATTAATATAATTCCCTAGTTCTTCCCTACTAAACTCTGTTTGTTCCTCATCTTTATTTGTTCTAAAAAAAACTCGTAAAAAGAAATCAGAAATAAACGTTATGAATGATGAAAAAAAATGAAAAATAACAAAGAAAAAATAGGTGGGTATTGCAAAAAATTTTAATGCTTCGTTCGAATAAATTCTAAAAATAGCTTTAGGTAAAAACTCTGCAGTAATCAAAATAATGATGGTAGAAATAATTGTTTGTAATAACAAAATAGTAAAATCACTAAAGAATTCTATTGGCAAAAAACGAATTAAAAACTTACCCATAAAATAACTATAAATCACCAAAGCAATATTATTACCAACCAACATTGTGGTAATAAATTTAGATGGCTTATTTGTGATTTTTGCAAGGATATTAGAAATAAAGTTACCTTTTTTCTTTTCTAATTCGATATGTAGTTTATTGGCAGAAATGAAAGCGATTTCCATACCTGAAAAAAATGCAGAAAGTAAAATTGAAATAACAATTATTGCTATTTGTGTTTCCATGTATTGGTTTACTGGTTATTTCTTGATTGTACTTTTTTTCTAAAATATCTTTTGAAGAAAAACACTAAGGTAATAAAAACTGCAAAACCAATCATCAAATAAGATTTTTCTCTGTCTTCATTCCATCCTAATATAGCCTCTATTAAAAATATAAATGCAATAATTAAATACCCGTATTGTAAATATTTCCAAAGTGTGTTCATGAGTTATTCTTCTTTTGTAATTATTTCTCCCGATAGTTTTTTTGCCAAAAACTTAGATAAATCTTTTTTTGATTCGAAACCAATTCCTTTTATAGTATTATCTGGCGAAATTAATGTAAATTTTTTTTCAGAAAAAAAGTAATCTGTATTTTGATCCCAAAACAACTGATCTGTATATAGTTTAGATTGATCTGTATGGTTTATAATTACCACATTCCCTTTCAATTCTGTGATCAATGTTTTTGAATATGAAATGGCGTAATCGCCTAGTATTGTTGTTGAATCTTTTCCGTTATTTTCAAATGTTATCAATTTTAGTCCTTCTGGAAATTCATTATAAGGATGATTAACTCTATTGCTAAAATCATTTAGAAGAGGAGAATACAACTTAGAGGTTGTTCTTCCAGAATCTCTATAAACATGTGCAATATTTTTTGCAATTCCAATTGGTAAATTTTTTGCAGAAAAAAATTCTTTCATTTTATTTGAATTGTTAGTACAAGAAAAAAACATTGCTACTATACCAATAGTAACAATGTTTTTAGATATTTTCTTTGAACTAAAATTCATTCTTATTTCTGAGGAACCTTAACTGTTTCTCCTATCCAACATTTAATAGCATGAGGAGTTCCTGGCTTTATCCCTTCTGTAAAAATTAATTTTTTAGAAGGCTCTTGAGATAAGTAATTTTTAATGTATTTAGAAGCTTTAGATGCAATACTTGGATCTACTACCGCAGCTCTTCTTGCTTTATTTAAAGCAGCTGTGTACACCATTCTTTTATCAAACTCTTTTGTACCACAAGCATTTGCACTAGAAGCATATAAACCAGCAATTAACAAATAAGCTTTACCCATACTAGGTTTATTCTGTATTGCTTGATTTGCATATCTTCTTGCTTCACTTTTTCTACCTTTTTTAGCAAACAATTGAGCAATCTTATATAAGTTTTCAGCTCTCTTAAATGCATCTGGTTGCTGTTCTACAGCTTTTTTGTAGTAGTCCATTGCCTCAGTTTCTTTTCCGTTTTTATATAAAATCCCTGCAAAGAATACTGATGCTTCTGGTGATGGATCTGCCGCAACATAAGCTTCAACTAAAGTTTCATATAAAGGCTCATCTGTACACTCTTTTGCATACATTCTAGATACTGCTCTTTTTAACCATTTTGCATTGGTTTTATTGGCAGGAAAATCTCTTGTATATAATGGTATTAATCTCTCACATGTAGACAACTCTACAATGATATTATCCAATCCGTCTTCAACTTGACCTAATGCTTTCGAATTAATAGAATATGCTCTTAACATGGTTTTTTCTCTTCTCTCTAGGGTCTCACCTTTTTCTTCTTTTGCTTGAAGTGGCGCTAATTTTTTTGTATAGTAATCTAATTTTTCACCAACAGATTCTAATACATCATCATAAGTATCAAATACTTTTTGTGGATTCGTATCTTTATTTCTATCTGTTACTCCTTGAAAATACTTGTATATATTTCTAACACCCATTTGTGTTGGATCTAACGAGTATGCTTTTTCTAACAATGCAAAAATTTCGTCATTTGAACCCGCTTTCTCATTGGCTAAAAAAGTAGCAAAATCACTATGTACTTTTGCTAAATCTTTTGGAAAATACTGCAATCTTTGCTCATAAATCTTTTTTGCTAAAGCTATAAATTCATCTTTATTACCTCCAGATTTTAATTCATCCTTAACTAATCTATCTCCTAATTTATATATATTAACCGACAGCTTTGGGCAGTCATCCATTAATTTTTTTAGTCTAGGCAATGCAGAATCATATTTTTTTGTTTGAATTTCTCCTTTAAATAAATTGTAAGCAATGTTACAATCTTGAGGACTCTGTGCTACAACACTAGTGTTTAATAGCAATGCGACTGCTGCAAGTAAGAACGTAATTTTTTTCATCATCTATCTGTTTTTAATTAGTCAATTCGTTTCTTTATAAACCAAGCTTGTTGCCCTATGGCACTTAAAGATAAACTTAGTTTAAAATTAAAATAGTTTTCTTGGATTAAGTTATTTATTGTTGATCCTTTTCTACCATATTCAACTCCTAAATTAAGGTTTGATAAACTTCTTAATGGTAAACCTAAACCAAAAGATATGCCAAAATCTTTAATTTCAGTAAAATTTCCTGGAGTCGTAGTTCCATTCACCAACAATCCTGTATTTTCAAACCGAATTCCTGCCCTATAAGTCACTCTGTCCCAATAGCTAGAAATTGAATTGTCTTTAGGTAAATAAAACCCACCTATAGAAACTCTACTCGATTTATTATATTTATAAGATGAACTAGTTAAGATAGAACCTTGCAAATTTAACGCATCTTGAAATTCATATTCTATCCCAGCAAACCATTTATTGTCTTTTCCTAATCCAACCCCTAAACCTGTTTTCATTGGATTTACTATTTTACCATTAACTGAAGCGCTATATAAAGTGTCTTTTGGAATTTCAACAGTTGATGAAGCAATCTTTAATGAGTATAAATTTTCTGTACCAGATGTTTGTAAACTATTTTCTAGTTTAAAAGAAGCCCCCAAATTAAACATTAATTTATTGTTTAATTCTTTTATATAATGCATTCCTACTTTAACCCCTGTACCTGAAATTGTTGTAACCTCGTTATTCTTTGTACCCAATTGTGTATTTAATCTCTGAGACAAAATATTGTTTTCTGTTTTTCCAAAAATATATTCTGCTTCTAAACCTAAGCTAAAGCTTTTTGTAAGAGAAATTCCGTAAGCACTATAAATTCTGTTTGTTCCTCCAGAACCATAAAATCTTGTAGCCTCAAAAGGATCTCCGTTTATGTCATTCACAACATTCAATAAAGAATATCCCACAGCTGTATTTGGCTTTAATCCAAAAGAAATACCTGCTTTTTTACCTACAGGAAAACCAATATTAATATAAGACAAACTTGTTGATGTTGAGTTTTGAGAACCCGAAAAATCTTTTATTGTTAAATCATTTACATTAACTCCAATAGAATACGTTGCATATCTTAAATATGCATTGGCTGCTGGATTTAAGAAGTTTAAATGGTATACATTATTAAAAGCAATTCCAATACCACCCATACTAGCTTGCTCTACTGTTTGAGAGCTGTATTGCTGACCAATACCAAAAAAAGAATATGGAGAAGAGTTAGTTCTCTGAGCTGTTGCTTTTATTGAAATAAATAGTAAAAATATATAGAAAATTCTCTTTAACATTCCTTGTTGTTATATATCAAAATTGTGTTTAAACCCTCCAAAACAAAATTTGGATTGGCAAATATGCTACTTTTTAATTGTTTAGCCAAGAAATATGTATCTCCACCTGTTAAAACTATTGTTAAAAATGGATTTTCTCTTTCATATTGCTCAATTACCCCATTAATTTCATTTAAAACTCCATTGTTTACACCTGAATGAATATTTTCATCTGTAGTTTTTCCTATAAAATTTGATGGAATATTTTTTTCTAATAAAGGCAGTTTTGAGGTATACTTATTTAGGGCTTTATACCTCATCTCAATCCCTAGAGAAATTGCACCTCCTAAATATTCTTTATTTTCATTAACAAAATCATAGGTAATGCATGTTCCTGCATCAATAATTAATACATTTTTTTTAGGAAATTTCGTCAAAGCATTTGACACCAATGCAATCCTGTCTACTCCTAATGTTTGGGGTGTTTTGTATAAGTTCTTAAACGGAACTTTAGTAGAGGTGTCTAGCACTAAAAAAGACACCTTTTTACTTAGTTGATCTTGTATTTCTTTTGAGATATTCTTTACTGAAGAAATGATACCGCTATTGATTGTGTATTTTTTAATTAAAAAATCAACCTTCTCAAGTAAATGTTCAGATTCTAAAACAAGCAACTCTATTAGCTTATCATTCTCAAAAACAGCTGCTTTGATTCTTGTATTACCAATATCAACAATTAAATTCATCTTATCATTTTAAACAGACTCCAAAAATACAACAGATTTTTTACAATTTTATTTGGTAGATATAAAAAAGGAGTACTATATTTGCATCCGCTAAGGCAATGGTACCTTAGCTCAGTTGGTAGAGCAAAGGACTGAAAATCCTTGTGTCCCTGGTTCGATTCCTGGAGGTACCACAAAAACCACTCTTTTTAGAGTGGTTTTTTTGTTTTATTCTTATTCAAATAGTTTAAAACGTTTTATAATCTCTTCTAATATCGGATTTCTATTATTGCTATTCCAAACTACAGATAAAGTTGTTTTTTGCTTGGTGTTTTTTAATTCTATGAATTTTATTTTAGGATTATTATCTATTGACAACGATTTTGGCACTATAGAAATACCAAAGTTGTTTTCTACTAATTTATAAATCGACCCAGCATGAATTGTATTATGAGAGACTATTGGAGAAAATCCACTATCATCAAACAACTGCATTACTTTTTCATAATAAGAAGAGCTATACTTTGGATCAAAAAGAATAAAAGACTCTTCTTTAAATTGCAGTAAGTTTTTAAAATTATCTTCATTAATTTGGTGGTTTTTTGGCAACACCAAACAAAAGGATTCTTTTAAAACAGGTTTTAAGGTTAATCCTCTCGGAACTCTATCTAGTCTAACAAATCCTAAATCTAAATCATACGAAAGCAATCCTTCAATCTGTTTATGATTGTCCATTTCTTTTAAACTAAACACAATATCTGGATACTCATTTTTGAATTCCATTAATAAATTTGGAATTATTTCTTGCATTGCAGAACCAACATAACCAAACTTTAAATCTCCGCTTTTTCCATCATTCAGTAATTTAGCATGATTTAAAGTATGTTCAACGTTTTTCAAATTGATGGTCAATTCTTTTTTCAAATACTCTCCAGCTCTCGTTAATATTACTTTTCTATTGTGTCTTTCAAACAATACAACCCCTAAACCTTCTTCCATTTGTTTAATTTGTCTACTCAAACCTGGCTGTGAGATAAATAAGCGTTCCGCTGCTTTTCTAAAATGTAAATCTTCTGCAACTGCTAAGAAATAATGGATATGTCTAAATTCAATTTGATAACTCATAGTTATTAATCAATGACTTAAATAATCTTATTAGTTATCAAAAATAAGAATAACTTTGTAATACACCAATTTATAGAGAATGACATTTAAATACGGAATAGATCACTTAACTGTTGAGAAAATAATTGCCATAGCTGATGGCAATTTAAAAGCAGAAATTACATCAGAAGCAAAAGAAAAAGTTACAGAATGTAGACGAAAAGTTGAAACCATGGCAAGTGGAAATAAAGCTGTCTATGGAATCAATACAGGTTTTGGTCCATTGTGTGATGTACAAATCACACCAGAAGAAACGAACAAACTTCAAGAGAATTTATTAATTACACACGCTGTAGGTGTTGGAAATCCAATTGATAAAGAGCTCTCTAAAATCATGATGATTTGTAAGGTTCACGCTTTATGTCAAGGTTTTTCTGGTGTGCGTTTAGAATTGATTGAACGAATCCTTTTTTTTATAGAAAATGATTTACTCCCTGTTGTTCCTGAACAAGGTTCTGTTGGTGCATCCGGTGATTTAGCTCCGCTTTCTCACTTGTTTTTGCCTTTATTAGGAGAAGGTGAATTTTGGATTGATAATGAAATTCTGCCTGCAAAAATTGGATTAGAAAAACACAATTTACAATCCATTACACTCCAAGCAAAAGAAGGTTTAGGGCTGATAAACGGAACACAATTTATTTTAGCACATGCTATTGTTGGATTGAAAAAAATGAAATACTTATTAGATTTGGCTGATGTTTGTGGTGCCATGAGTATTGAAGGTTATCAAGGAAGCGCTTCTCCTTTTAAATCTCAACTACATGAAATTAGACCATTTAAAGGAAATATAAAAGTTGCTAAACGAATGAGAATGTTGTTTGACAATTCTCAAAACATCAATTCTCATGAAAGTTGCGAACGTGTTCAAGACCCCTATTCTATGCGTTGCATTCCTCAAGTTCATGGAGCTTCTAGAAATGCCTATTACCACCTCAACGAATTGGCAGAAATTGAAATGAATTCTGTTACTGACAACCCAATAGTACTGAGTGAAACCGAAGCGATCTCTGGGGGTAATTTTCATGGGCAACCTTTGGCAATGGCATTAGATTATTGCTCAATTGCAGCATCCGAATTGGGAAATATTTCAGACAGACGTTGTTATTTATTGTTAGAGGGGAAATTTGGATTGCCAAGATTGTTAACTTCTGGAGGCGGATTAAATTCAGGATTTATGATTCCACAATACACAACCGCAGCGTTGGTAACAGAAAACAAATCATTGTGCTTTCCTCCTTCTGCAGATAGCATTCCTACTTCATTAGGACAAGAAGACCATGTTTCTATGGGTAGTATCTCTGGAAGACAATTCAATCAAATATTAGGGAATCTCGAAAAAATATTCGCTATAGAATTAATGTATGCTGCACAAGCAATGGATTTTAGAAGACCTAATACATTTTCTGAAATTATTGAAAGAAACCATCAAATCATTAGAGAAAAAGTTGACAAACTAGAAGAAGATAGAATCTTAAAAGACGACATCAATAAGTTGATTCAACTAGTAAAAAATCAATCATTCATTGTAAAGTAATTATTATGACATTTCAAGAAAACATCTTACAAGGAATACCATCTAACTTACCAACTAAAAGAGACTATCCGAAAAATGCCAATAGAGCACCAAAAAGAAAAGATATTTTATCTATTGAGGAAAAACAATTAGCAATTAGAAATGCATTGCGTTATTTCCCAAAAGACTGGCACAAAGAACTAGCAACAGAATTTGCTCAAGAATTAAAAGAATACGGTAGAATTTATATGTATCGATTTAAGCCAGATTATAAAATATACGCAAGACCTGTTTCAGAATATCCTGCAAAATCATCTCAAGCTGCAACAATCATGTTAATGATTCAAAACAATTTAGACCCTGCAGTTGCTCAACATCCAGAAGAATTAATTACTTATGGAGGAAACGGAGCCGTTTTTCAAAATTGGGCGCAATATCTTATAGTAATGCAGTATTTGGCAACTATGACTGACGAACAAACATTGCATTTATATTCTGGTCATCCAATGGGGTTATTTCCTTCTTCAAAAAATGCACCAAGAGTAATTGTTAGCAACGGAATGATGATTCCTAATTACTCAAAACCAGATGATTGGGAAAAATTCAACGCATTAGGTGTTACACAGTATGGACAAATGACAGCTGGATCGTTTATGTATATTGGTCCACAAGGAATCGTTCATGGAACAACAATAACAGTGATGAATGCGTTTCGAAAAATATTACCAAAAGGTGAAAATCCGAACGGAAAAATATTTTTAACTGCTGGTTTAGGAGGCATGAGTGGTGCACAACCAAAAGCAGGAAATATTGCTGGATGCATTACCATTGCTGCAGAAGTAAATGAAAAAGCGGCTACCAAAAGACACGAACAAGGTTGGGTTGATGTGTTGATTGACAATATGGAAGACTTAATTATTCGTGTAAAAAAAGCACAAGCAACTAACGAGGTGGTTTCAATCGCCTATATAGGAAACATTGTTGAAATCTGGGAACGTTTTGACAGAGAAAACATTTTTATTCATGTTGGTTCTGATCAAACATCCTTACACATTCCGTGGACTGGAGGCTATTATCCTGTTGATATTTCTTACGAAGAATCTAATCGTTTGATTCGAGAAGAACCAGAAATATTCAAAGAAAAAGTACAAGAAACCTTAAGAAGACATGCAACTGCAATTAATAAACATACCGCAAAAGGAACTTATTTCTTTGATTACGGAAACGCTTTCTTGCTAGAATCTTCTAGAGCCGGCGCTGATGTGATGGCTGAAAACGGAATCGATTTTAAATATCCATCTTATGTACAAGACATTTTGGGCCCTATGTGTTTTGATTATGGATTTGGCCCTTTCCGTTGGGTATGTGCTTCTGGAAAATCAGAAGATTTAGATACAACCGATGAGATAGCAGCAAATGTTTTACAAGAAATTATGGAAAACTCTCCTGAAGAAATTCAGTTGCAAATGCAAGACAATATTACATGGATTACAAATGCAAAGAAGAATAAAATGGTTGTGGGTTCTCAAGCACGAATCTTATATGCTGATGCCGAAGGGCGTTCTAAAATTGCAGAGGCCTTTAACAAAGCAATTGCAACGGGTAAGATTGGTCCCGTGGTTTTAGGAAGGGATCATCATGATGTAAGTGGAACCGACTCACCTTATAGAGAAACGTCGAATATTTATGACGGAAGTAAATTCACAGCAGACATGGCTATTCATAATGTAATTGGTGATAGTTTTAGAGGAGCAACTTGGGTTTCAATTCACAATGGTGGTGGCGTTGGCTGGGGCGAAGTAATGAATGGTGGTTTCGGAATGTTATTAGACGGAACAAAAGAAGCAGAAACCCGTTTAAAAAGCATGCTTTTTTATGATGTAAATAATGGAATTGCCAGAAGAAGCTGGGCAAGAAATGATGAAGCAATTTTTACAATTAAAAGAGAAATGGAAAGATCTCCAAATTTAAAAGTAACTTTACCTAATCTAGTAGAAGACGAATTGTTAAACGATTTATTTTAATGACAACTTTATTTAAAAACATTAAAGAGTTAATTCAGGTAAGAGAAAAATCTATTTCATTCCTTTCTGGCAAAGAAATGAATGTATTACCAACTATTAAAAATGCTTTTCTAGTTGTTAAAGATGGTTTGATTGCTGATTTTGGCGAAATGAAAGATTGCCCAAATACTACTTTTTCAGAAGTGATTGATGCAACTGGAAAAATGATTTTACCTTCTTGGTGCGATTCTCATACGCATATTGTGTATGCTGGAAATCGTGAAGGAGAGTTTGTGGATAGAATCAACGGATTGTCTTATGAAGAAATAGCTAATAATGGAGGTGGAATTTTAAACTCTGCTAAGAAACTTCAAGCAACTTCAGAAGAAGAATTGTACCAGCAAAGTAAAGCTCGTTTAGAAGAAGTAATTCAATTAGGAACTGGAGCTATTGAAATAAAGTCTGGTTATGGTTTAACCAAAGAAGCAGAACTAAAAATGCTTCGCGTTATTAAGCGGTTAAAAGAAAATTATACCATTCCTATCCGAGCTACTTTTTTAGGAGCTCATGCTGTTCCTGCATCTTACAAAGGAAACAAAGAAGGATATTTACAAATGCTAATTGATGAAGTTTTACCCATAATATCAAATGAAAACTTGGCAGATTTTATTGATATTTTTTGTGAAACAGGATATTTCTCTGTTGCAGATACAGAACTCATTTTAAAAGCAGGAAACAAACATGGATTGATTCCTAAAATTCACGTGAACCAATTTACGGCAATTGGAGGGGTTCAAGCAGGAGTCAAATACAATGCCTTATCAGTAGACCATCTAGAAGAAATGCGAGACGAAGATATCGATGCACTTCAAAACACTGCAACTATGCCAGTTGCTTTGCCAAGTTGTTCTTATTTTTTAAGCATTCCATATACGCCAGCACGTAAAATGATTGATGCAGGTTTACCATTAGCATTGGCTACAGATTATAACCCTGGCTCTACACCATCCGGAAATATGAATTTTGTTGTTTCAACAGCGTGTATTAAAATGAAAATGACTCCAGAAGAAGCCATTAATGCTGCAACAATTAATGGAGCATATGCAATGGGATTAGAAAATGAAGTTGGATCTATTACAAGAGGGAAAAAAGCAAATATAATTCTTACAAAACCCATCAACTCTTATGGGTTTATTCCATATTCTTTTGGAACAAATCAAATTGAAAAAGTATTTTTAAAAGGGATTGAAATATAAAAAAAGAGGCTTAAAAGCCTCTTTTTTTTAAATCATATGAAGTGTATTTACTTCCTGAGATGTTAATTCTCTATACCTTCCACGAGGCAAGTTCTTTTTTGTTAATCCTGCAAAAATTACACGATCTAACTTTACTACTTTATACCCAAAATGTTCAAAAATCTTACGAACAATTCTATTACGTCCTGAGTGAATTTTAATTCCTACTTCTGTTTTAGATTCTCCCACAACATAATCAACCTCGTCAATAAATACTTTTCTACCTTCAATAATTACCTCTTCTCTAATTTTTTGAAGATGCTTCATTTCAAATTTCTTATCTAAAGAAGCATGGTATAATTTCTGTACATTATGCTTTGGATGAGTTAACTTTTTAGCCAAATCTCCATCATTCGTAAATAACAACAGCCCTGTTGTATTTCTGTCTAAACGTCCAACAGGATATACACGCTCTTTGGTTGCATTCTCTATTAAATCCATCACCGTTTTTCTACCACGTTCATCATCCATAGTAGTGATGTAATTTTTTGGTTTGTTTAATAGAATGTATTTCTTTTCTTCAGGAGAAATCGAAGAACCATCAAAACGAACTTCATCGCCGGGTTTTACTTTAAATCCCATTTCGGTAATTACTGTTCCGTTTACGGTAACATTTCCAGAAGCAATATATTTATCTGCCTCTCTCCTTGAAGAAACTCCTGAATTAGAAATGTATTTGTTTAATCGAATTCCGTCTTCTGGGTTTGCTTGTGGAGTCGATTTTATTTTTTTATACTCTTTTTTCTTTTTTTGAAAACCTTTATTGTTTCCTGATTGTCGTCCTCGCGACGAGTTTTTATCTGAATTCATTTTTATTAATTTTTTGCAAAGATACTGCTAAATATTTGATTTAATTCAGTTTATCAATTACTCTTTCAATAACCAAAGAAGGGTCAATAAAGAGTAAACTTAAAATACCTAGAAGTAACATAATCTTAAGCATGTTATGTAGTAAAACATAGTGTTTTTTAAGGTTAGATTTCCATAAAAAATAACCAATGAAAATTAATATCAGTAAAGAAAGAAGAAAATAGTATTTCATATAACCTACTCTCTGATAATTTAGTAAAACCCCTATTGGCAAAAAAGTAAGAGTTATTAATAGAATTCCTAATTTTCTAGTATTCCGCTCTCCGTATTTTACAGGAAAAGTTGTGTAGTTATTTACAATAGCACCTCGTAAGTTTTCTAAATCCTTAATCAATTGTCTTAGCAACAACACCAAAAACAAAAAGGTAGCGTGTACAAATATTATTTTTGAAAAATTTTTATAATAAACAAAAATGGCAAAAAATGGTAAAATGGTTAAAATAGACGCAGAGATTAAACCAATAAAAGGATGCTTTTTTAATTTATGGGAGTATAACCAAATGGCAAATATATATACAGCAAAAAACAATGCTGCTTTCCAAGAAATAAAAAATCCAAAAACAAAACCTAAAAAATTTAGTAAAAAATAAATCTGAAGTTTAATTTTCTGGCTAACAATATTATCTATACTTGTTTTAATTGGTCTATTAATACTATCTGCTTTTACATCGTAAAAATTATTGATAATATATCCTGAAGAAACCACACAAATTGATGCCAATACAATTAATAGCAGTTTGTAATCTAACAAGACAAAGTGTAAAGTCCTTTTTGGTGAAAATATAAATATAGCAGCTAAGTATTGTGCTAATACCAGCACTAGTATGTTGTAGCCTCTAATAACAGAAAGTAGACTTAATAATTTATAAAAAAAAGAAGGTGATTTAGAATTGCTCACTTTTGAGTTGTTGATTTTCTAAAATCTATATACCAATTCTAATCTATAACCTTGTAGTTTTTCTTTTGCTTTTTCGTAGTCTTCAGTAAAGCCTAAAATATATCCTCCTCCACCAGAGCCACAAAGTTTTAAATAGTAATCGTTTGTAATAATTCCTTGTTCCCAAATTTTATGAAAAGCTTTTGGAATCATTGGTTTAAAATTGGTTAACACTACTTTAGATAACTTTTTTACATTTCCAAACAACGATTTAACATTGCCATGTAAAAAATCATCAATACATGCATCTGTATGAATTGCAAATTCTTCGTCTAGCATTTTTCTAAATCCTTTATTTTTCATTTTATTCATGAAAATATTTACCATTGGCTCTGTTTCACCAATTATTTCTGAATCTAATAAAAACACAGCACCTTTTCCTTCTTTTTGAGACGGAATACCCGCTGGCTCAATATTGGTTTTAGAATTGATTAAAATAGGCAAACTCAAGTAACTATTTAAAGGATCTAAACCAGAACTTTTACCATGAAAAAAAGATTCCATCACACTAAATGTTTCTTTTAGTATTAACAGTTTATCTCTAGTAAGGTTTTCAAGAACTGTTATTTTGTTATTTGCATATTTATCATAAATAGAAGCCACTAAAGCTCCAGAACTTCCTACTCCATATCCTTGTGGAATTGAAGAATCAAAATACATTCCATTGTCAAGGTCAGCCTTAAACTCATCCAATCTAAAAGATAAATTATCTTGATTTAATTCTGATAAATAGTTATAAAATCGAACTAAATTGCTGTTCGACTTTAAAGCTTTTTCAGAAAGATTCTTGGAAGATTTTAATGCACCTCTATAGGTATTATACGGTATTGCCAGACCTTTTGAATCTTTTATAATTCCGTATTCTCCAAAAAGCAAAATTTTAGCGTAAAATAAGGGTCCTTTCATTTCTTTCTTTTAACAATTGCAAAAATACTACTTATTATTTTAATTTACAGTAGTTTATATTATTTCTTCTTTAGATTTTTATAAAATATTTTCCATGTTCCAGCTTTTTCATCTTTAACATAGTTTCCTCTCTCTTTAATTTTTCCACTTTTATAGAAGGTTCTCCAATTTCCTTCTTTTAAATTATTTTCAAAATTCCCTCTAGAAAAAAGCTCACCTGTTTCATAATATTCAGAAAATTTTCCTTCTTTTTTATCATTTTTATAATCAGTAATTGTTTTCAATTTACCAGATTCAAAGTACACCTTTCTAATTCCGTCAATTTTACCCTCTTTGTAATTTATTTCTTGAAATAAAACTCCATTTTCAAAATAATACTTAACTAAACCGTGAAATTTTTCGTTATTTGGATTATTATTTAAACTAAAACCTTCCATCTGTTTAGTTCCGTCCATGTAATAATCTACTATCCAAAATCCATTTTTCTGAACTTTTGGTGTAGGCCTATAATAAGTTGCTTTTTCTTTGGTTGTTGAATTCCAATTTGAATCAAACCACATTGATTCTTGGGCTGATATTGAAGTGGTAAAAAAACCAACAACAAACATAAATAATATGGTTGAAGTTTTCATAAGAAGTGTTTTTAATGTCTGTAATTTACAACTTTTTTGCACCAAAACCAGAATTATCAAAAATATATTGTTTTTTTTGGCAATAATTTGACAGCATTTTTACAATAAAATTATTTATATTTTCTTTTTCTTGTTCTGGATACAACACATGTACATTAGCACCAGCATCTAAAGTAAAGCAAATTTTACTTCCTGTTTCTTCCCTAAATTTCCAAATTTTATGAATGATTTCTAAAGTGTTTGGTTTCATTAAAATAAAATACGGATTGCTCGTTAACATCATCGCGTGTAGGGTTAGTGCTTCACTTTCTACAATATTAATAAACGCATCAATATCTCCTCTTTGCAAAATTTCAGAAATCTTACTTAGGTTTTCGTTCGCTTGAATAAATCTTTGATCTGCGTAGGGATGCATGTGCATTAAATTATGTCCAACCGTACTTGAAACTTGCTTTTCTCCTTTATCAACGAGTAAAATTGCATCTTGATAGTTTTCAAAAATTGGATGAATAGCATACGGAAACTTTACTCCAAACAGATCTGAACTTCCTTCTATTGCTGGATGCTCACCCCAAACCACTAACGGACCTTCTATACTTCTACTTGCACTTCCAGAACCTAAACGTGCTAAAAACGATGCCTTTTGATGAATGAATTTTTCAGTTAAATTTGGATTTAACTCTTTTTCTAAGCTCATTAAACACATTGCAATAGCCGACAGTCCGCTTGCTGAAGAAGCAATTCCACTACTATGAGGAAATGAATTCATTGAATCAATAACCATGTCATATTCAAAAATATACGGACAATACTCTTTTATTCTGTCAAAAAACTGAGCAATCTTTGGCTTAAAAGCTTCCTTTTTTTCGCCTTCAAAAAACAACTCAAATATAATTTCCGATGTGTTGCTTTTTTTGCTAAAATCTATTGAAGTAATGGTATGACAATTATTTAATGTAAAACTAATAGATGCGTTTTTCGGAATTTGCGGCTTACTTTTTCCCCAATATTTTATCAAGGCGATATTACTTGGAGTTTGCCATGTATACGTTGCTTTTTCTATCGAAAAATTAAGAGCTGAAGGAATGAATTGTGCTGTGTTCAAATCGAAAATAATTTGTGGTAAATATACTTTTTTATTATCACATAGTTTCTAATTTTTTCAATACAGCTTCTTTGTATTTTCTACTCATAGGAATTGCTTTTTGAGCAATTTCAACAAACTCATTGGTATAAGAATCAATACTTTTTAATGAAACAATGAACGACCTATGTACTCTTAAGAATTGCTGAGAGGGTAATTTAGCTTCAACATTTGTAATGGTTTCTCGAGTTACAATGGTACCATCAACACTATAAATTTTAATATAGTCACTCAAACTTTCTATATATAAAATAGCATCGAAATTAATTTTTACCATTTTGCGCTCTGAACGTACAAAAAAGAAATCTGAAGTTAGTTTTTTTGAATTTTCATTGACTACTTCTGCTATAGAAATAGCGTCAAAAAAAGTGTTTACAGCTTCTAAAAACCGATCAAATGCAATGGGTTTTAATAAATAATCTACCGCTTTTAAATTAAATCCTTCAACCGCATAATCTCTGTATGCAGTGGTGAAAATAACTTTAGATTCTTTGCCGATCATTTTTGCTAAGGACAACCCAGAAACTTCAGGCATGTTAATATCTAAAAACAATAAATCAATTTTCTGAGTATTAAGTATTTCAAAAGCTTCCAAGGCATTTTTACAACTTTTTACCAATTCTAAATTCGATATTTTTTCTATGTATGAAATTAAAATTTCTCTTGCCATTGGCTCATCATCAACAACAATACATTTTATTTTTTTAGACATCAGATTTTGTTTTTAATCGATCAATGGTAATTTCTAATTCTACGCTGAATTGATTTTCTTTTTGCTGAACAACTATTTTATGTGAGTTTGGGTATAACATTTCTAGTCTTTTTTTTATGTTTTCCAACCCTATTCCTTTGCTTTGTTTTTCTTCACTTTTTGAGGTGTTTACTATTTTAAAAAGCAACCGATTGTCATCAATTTTTAAATCAATGGATATCTTTAATTTTTCATCTACAATTTTACCATGTTTAAAGCTATTTTCTATAAATGGAATTAACAACATAGGCGCAATTTGAATATCCGAGTTGATATTCTCTTTTTTAAAATCTACTTGCAACGTATCATGAAAACGCATTTCCTCTAAAGAAATATAATCTTCTAAATGGTGTATTTCATCCTTAACACTAACTGTTGGCTTATCTACTTGATATAAAATATAATCTAACAAATTAGACAATTTTAAAATCATTTCTGGCGCTTCATCTTTCTTCTTAAGCGCAAAACCGTATATGGTATTTAATGAATTAAACAAAAAATGTGGGTGAATCTGCATTTTTAAAAACTTTAATTCTTGTTCTTTAATCTGCAATTGTGCTTGCAATATTTTGTTCTCCAACGATTTGTTTTTCTCTAACGATTTATAATTGTGTGACAAAATTTTAATTCCGCTTGCAATCACAACAATCAACAATACGCAAACCAAAATCACGTAAGAGTTTTTGGTGAGCTCTGGCATTTTTTGATATTCTGAATTAAAATAAAACACAAACCCCAAACCGACTGTCATAAAAACACCACAGGTTATAAAGACTGCCGAATAAATACTATATAAGGCAAATAGCTTATGTTTTTTTTCCAACAAGTAATTCGGAATTAAATCGTATACAAACACATAAGAAGCCACAATAGAAATTACACTTAAAAGAGCGGAAAACCAAGATATAAATTGCGCATTCTTAGAGCCAACACTAAAGAATGTTTTAAAGAAAAACCAAACAACAATCCAAAAACTAAGATGTAAAACCGATTGTTTTAAAATATGTTGTAACGTTTTTTTCATGAATGTAAAGGAAATCAAAAATGCCTTTTTATTGTATAAATATAGACGATTTTCGGTTTCTATGATATGAATTACAGGTTTTGTGTTGTTTTTTGTAAAAAAGGAACTAATTTGGTTAAAACTCATCAATAATTTTAATTTGGTCGTTTTTAATTATTAAAAGCAATAAATTATAATAGTTTGGCTATAACTATAAAACTACATATTATGACACTACTCCAAGATGGCGGATATCCATTTATGATTCCCATTTTAATACTATTATTCGTATTAGTTTTTTTAATTATTAAAGGATTAAAAAACAATTCAGAAAAAAATTTAAAACTACTAAAAGCAATAAGTCTTTTTGTTTTGGTCTATGGATTTTTAGGTTTTACAATGGGGCTTATTGAAGCATTAGACGCTATTGCTAGAATTGGAGATATTGCTCCTCAAATTATTGCCGGCGGATTTAAACTCGGTATATTACCTCCAACCTTTGGCATGTTTGTTTTTTTAGTGGGTAGAGCAGGAATTATTTTACTGGTTGGGTTAAAAAAAGAGAGTTAAGCATTTAGATTCACATTTAATTTATGATTATGATTAAAAAAGGACTTTTTTTTATGGTATGTTTCTGTTCAATTTTCACATTTGCACAAACAACAACCAAAGCTAATTTAGACAGTCTATTCAATGCACTTGAACTAGAAAACAAAGCCATAGGAACCGTTTCTATTTATAAAAACGGAAAAGAATTCTATCGAAGAGAATTGGGTTTTGCCAATGTCAAAACAAAAACCAAAGCAAACCCATTTACCAAATTTAGAATTGGTTCTATCTCTAAAACATTTACAGCAACAATTATTTTACAGCAAGTTGATGAAGGAAAATTATCCTTAAATACTTTGGTAAAAGAGTATTTTCCAGAATTACCAAATGCCAATAAAATTACAATTGAAGATTTGTTAAGACATCAAAGCGGACTAGTAAATGTTACAAATGACGCAAACATCAGGTCTTGGATCACAAAACATCAAACACGTAAACAAATGATGAATCGTTTTATTAAAAACGGCACTGAATTTGGACCTAAAGAACAATCTAAGTACTCTAACACAAATTTTATTGTGCTTTCATATATTTCTGAAATAATCGATAAAAAACCGTTTTCTGAAATTTTAAAAGACAGAATTATCAATCCGTTACAATTAAAGAGAACTGAATTTGGAAGCCCAATACAACCTAACAATAACGAAGCGTTGCCTTATTACTTCGAAAACAATCAATGGAATTTTATTGATATGCAAACCAGCATGTCTGCTGCTATGGGCGCTGGCGCAATAGTTTCAACTTCATCAGAATTGAATGTTTTTTACTCAAACTTATTTTCAGGAAAATTAACTTCAGAAGCTTCTTTAAAAAAATTAATGACTACTAAAAAAGGATTTGGCCTCGGAATTATGCAATCCGAATTTAAAGGATTAAAAGTATTTGATCATGATGGTGGTATTGATGGATTCCAATCTTATGCGTTATATATTCCTGAGGAAAATACTACCATGGCTTTTACTTTTAACGGATTAAATGCCATGATGATGTCAACTGTAATTTCTATTTTGGAGACCTATTTTAAAAATGACTCATCACTAAAAAAGAAGCCTACACTGGATTTAAAATCAGACGAGTTAAATGTTTATTTAGGCACGTATAGCGGAAAAACTTTTCCTGCAAAAGTAACATTCACAAAAAAAGGAAACACCTTATTTGCCCAAGCTACAGGCCAACCGATATTTAAATTAATAGCTCCCGAAAAAAATCTTTTCTTGTATGACGCAATGGGAATTCGTTTTAAATTTCATCTAAAAAACAATACAATGGAGTTGACTTTTGGTGGGAAAAAGCATTTACTTCAAAAAGAAGAATAATTCTAAATTTTTAGTTCGTTTATAAAACACCTTTTCATTCATTTGAAAAAGGTGTTTTTTATTATGTCTAAAAAACTTAAAAAAAGCCACTTAAATCTGTTGTTCGTCGCAATAAAATTCTCTATAACAACCATTCAAATATTTTTGATGTATTAACTTTAAAATAATACATTTATGAGAATGTCTTTTACAGAGTTTTTAACGAATGGAGATTTAAAATTCGTGATTATATTGTATGCTTTTTTAATAGCTTCAATAATTTTATTTATTAAAAAGAAACGAGAACCTAAGCTAGAAGTAAGATACAACAACATCCTAAAAGGATTGGTAAACTGGTCTTTACTTATAAGCTTGTTTTCTTTATTACTTGGGCTATTGCATAGCTTCTACTTTATTTCTAAAGCCAAAGGTGTTGCTAGTCATTTACTTTTTGGCGGACTGGCTAACACATTAATAACTCCTGTACTTGGTGTTGCCATTGCAATAATCATTAATGTATTATCAAAAACTTGTAAAGAAAAAACCTATGATACAGAAAATTAAATTCATATGTCTCTTTGTTGCTATTAGTGGTTTTTCTCAAAGCAAAGGAGATCAATATAAAAATGAAGGTGATTTAGAAAAGGCAATCATTGCTTATAAATCTGCTTTCAATGAAAATAAATCTGACGCCAAAAACGTGTATAATTTGGCGTCTGCGTATGCCCTAACCTATCAAATAGACAGCGCATATCATTACCTAAACATTTCATTAAAGAACGATTCGAGTTTATGGGCTTTGGCAGATAATGATTTATTGCCACTTACAAGTGATAAGAGATGGAGCGCTATTCAAAAACAACAATTAGAAAAATTTCAACAAAAAAACGGACAATTAAAAGAGCCTGGATATGCAATTCAATTGTTAAAATTAATTCAGAAAGATCAAGCCTTAGATTATCAATTAGATATGGCAAAACGCTATTTTATGAAAAACGGAAAAATACCGCATTGGTATTATCCTATTGCACAACAGAAAAAAGAAATTGGTGCTGCAAATTTTTCAAAAATTGAGGCGTTAATTGCGCAATATGGGTGGCCTAAATATTCATCTGTTGGTAAATTAGCAGCTGATGCTCCGCTCATCATCATCAATCACCTAGAAACTGAAGAAATGCGAATTAAATACTTACCAAAAATTAAAGATGCCTGTTTGCAAAAAGAAGGAAGCTGTATGGAATATGCTAAAATTCAAGATCGAATTTTGGTAAACACAGGTAAACTTCAAATTTACGGGATGCAGTTTAGATATAACAACGAAAGAAAGTTAGAGCCTTTCCCTATTAAAGATCCAGAATACGTAGATCAAAAAAGAAAAGCAATTGGTTTAGTTCCTATAAAACAATATTTGAAAAGGAAAATTAATTACGATTGGACGATACAACAAAAAACAAAGTAATTTCTTTTAATTGAGTTCGTTTATTCCATTTACATGAAAAAACAAGTTAAACAGATTAGCATTATTGTTTTTATATTTTTACTAAGCAATAGTGCATCAACTCAAAACAACTATGTATCTCAAATAGGAAAAGTTGATAGCATTTACTCAAAAACCTTAAATGAACAACGGAAATTCTGGATACAGCTTCCTGTAAATTATAAGGAAGAAAACAAATATCCTGTTGTATATGTATTAGATGGAGAAACACATTTGCCTACCGTTTCTATTGTACAAAATTATTATTCTGGCGGATTCATTCCTGAAATGATTCTTATCGGAATTTCAAACGAAAAACATAGAACGAGAGATCTAACCATTTCAAAAATTGATACAAGACAAGGTGGGGCATTCACACAAGAAAATGGTGGCGCCGAAAACTTTACTTTATTTCTTCAAAATGAACTCATCCCTTATATCGAAAAAACGTATCCAGTTACAAATTACAGAACATTAATTGGTCATTCTTTTGGTGGACTTTTTACAGTCAACACTTTAGTTCATCATCAAAAGTTGTTTACAAACTACTTAGCAATTGACCCTAGTTTAGATTGGGACAACCAAAAATTGGTAAAAGAAGCTGCAGAAATATTAAAGAAGGATTCATACAAAAACAAGTCGTTATTTATTTCATTAGGGAGTCCGTTACACATGAAAAGAAATGATATTACCCTCAATAATATTATGGATGACAAAAGCGACTACACCTTATTTGGTAGATCTAATTTGGAGTTTACCAAACTTGCAAAAGAAACTAATGGTCTTAAAACCAAATGGAAATTTTATCCCAAAGATTATCATGGAACCATCTCTTTCCCTTCTATTATGGAAGGACTAAAGTTTTTCTTTGATTGGTATGAGATCCGAGATGTTTATAAGTTTAACAATCCAGAAACTCCAACAAGAGAACTTGTAAAAATCATTAAAGATCAAGAAAAAAGATATTTAAATCACTTTGGATATAAAGCTGCACCATTTGACGAGGAACTTTTAGTAATGTCTGGATATATGTTTTCAGAAATGGAACAACTAGATAAATCATTAGCATTTTTTAAATTAGCTGTAGAATATTACCCAAAAAGTTCTAATGCTTTAGACTCTTTAGCAGAATATTATGCCAATCAAAAAGAATATACTAAAGCTATTGAAAATGCTACTAAAGCTTATCAAATAAGTAAAAGTGATTATCATTTGAAGAAGCTAAACGAATACAAAGCAAAAAAATAATATTAGTAAAGTCATTGTTAAAATACTCATTTCATTCATTTGAAATGGGTATTTTTGCTTTTATGAACAGAAAGCTAAAACTTATTTGGGATTTTAAAGGCGAAGATGGATTGGAAACTGCCAAACATCATTGCATTCATTTAAAAGAATTTGCGGACGCAGAAAAACTACATTATTACGACATCAACCACGAGCAAATCAATGAATTTCACACAATAGCTTTTGTAACGGTTGATGAAGTAGATATGAAAATGTATAGAGATGCTTTATTACCTCATCGAGGAGAGTTAGCTTAATAATAAAAACAATTAAGAAAAAACTATTCGTTTTACATCAATTAAAAACAGAAAGAGCCATTGAAGCATTGAAATAATTTTATAATAGTTGATTCTAAATCTCTTTTTATTTAATTTCGTTGCATTTTCAGGTCATTTAATAATTATTAAAAATGTTCAACAATACACCCTTTAGAATAAAAATAGATTAACCAAAAAATTAAACACCTATAATCTTATGAACTTGTTGTTTTTTTTTATTGGATACGCAAGCATTCAAAGTTTATTATTAATTTACTTGTTGATATCAACAAAAGATAAACGTAATAATGGTATTTATTTCTTAGTCTCTTTATTAATAATTACAAACTTTATTGGAATTCAGTACATGCTTTCCAAATTAGGCTATAGAGAAATTTACCCTAAGTTATTTATCTTAGGCTTTTCACCTATGTTTTTTATTCCTCCCTTATACTACTTATTTACTTTAAGTAATTTTAACTTCAAACATTCATTTTTAAATACAATTTCACATTTTATCCCTTTTGCCCTAGCATTAATTATAAGTCTACAATTTATTTATATTAATCCTTTAATTAAGAGTAGTTTATTTCTATTCTTTGTTATACAATTATTAGGATACAGTATTGTTAGTTTTAGAATAATACAAAAAGAAAAAAACAATTTAAAACCTACAAAAGTTTTAAAAACATTAAACATTTGTATGCTAATTTTTGCTATTTGCACATTGCTATACTATATAATAAGAGTAATTTTTAATATAAGAGGAATCAATTTATACGCAATAGTAATCGTTTTTATCATTGGTTTTGTAACAGTTTTAGAGGTATATATGATAAAAGGGTTAAATAATAGCTCTTTTGATTTTGCCATATTTCAGATTAAAAAATATAAAAACTCTAATTTACAATCACAAAATATTGATGACCTAAAAAATAAACTTAATCAACTAATTAGTATTGATCAAGTTTTTTTAGATCAAGAATTAAAAGCAACTGATTTAGCTAAAATGTTAGGCATATCAAGACATCAGCTTACTGAGTTTATAAATCAAGAGCAAAAATGCACTTTTAATGATTTAATGAATAAGCATCGTGTTATTTTTATTAAAAAATTATTATTAGATAGCAGCAAAAAACATTTGTCTATTTCTGGCCTTGCCAATGAAGCTGGCTTTAAAAGTAGTGCCACCTTTTATAGAGTCTTCAAAAACCAAACAGGTTTCACTCCTTCAGAGTTTATTAAAAATAATTCTTAATTCTTTTGTTCCAAGGATAAAAACCTTATCACAAAATAGTAATGTAAAATATTCAATATAACTACTTCTTATTCGCACGAATAAGAATCATCTCATTTCCACTGCATTGTTAATCTAGTTAGTTTTGGTCTTCAATTAAAATTTTAAAATAGAAACATGATACTCCAAAAAAGAAAGATTAAAACAATTCTGCTGATATCATTGGTGATGATGGTATTGGTTTTTAGCAGCTGTAATGTTAGCAAGGATAAAGCTCCTCTAAGCATTAAAAAATATACTCCAGAACAATTTGTAAAAAACAAATATTTATCTTCTGGTTCTTTTTCAAAAGACGGTAGCAAATTATTGTACACAAGTGATGAAACAGGTTCGCCTGCTGCATGGGTTTATGACATTAACACAAAAGAGAAAACCTTAATACATGCAGATTCTGTAAATGCCGTTTATTCATTAACGCTTTATGGAGATAATGATAACTTAATATATATCATGAATCCTGGAGGTGGTGCATCCATGCATTTTTATGCTAAAGAAGATGATATCATTACAAATATAACATCTGGCAAAAATGTTAGAGCTGCATGGCGTGGCGTAAACAATGATTTTTCAGGTATATATTATACGTCAAATGAGCGTACTCCTCGAAAATTTGATAGGTATGAATATAATTTTGCAAGCAAAACGTCTAAACTCATATTTCAAAACGACACAAAATATTCAACGAGTTTTAATTCTTATAATCATAAATATATTTTGTTACATGAAGGTGTAACTGAAGATATTACCAATCTACACTTATATGATATAGCTAATAAGACTAGCATAGAGTTATCTCCTAAAGATAACGACTCTCAATTTTATGGTAAAGGGTTTACTTTAGATAATAAAGAGGTATATTATCTAACGAACCATGGAAATGAATTTATGTATTTAGAGAAATATAATATCGAAACCAAGGAAAGAACTGTCGTTGTAAAAGAAAATTGGGATATCGTTAAAATTGGCTTTACTCCAGACCATAATTTCTTAGTTATTTATACAAATGAAAATGGTAGAGCTAGAGTTAAAGTTAAAGATGTACTGAAGAATAAATTTTTAGATATCCCTTTTTTAAAGACTGCCGAAGTAGAAGAAGCAATTTTTGGTCCTAATAATAAATATATGTCATTAAGGGTCACGGGACATAATCAACCAAAAAATGTTTGGCTTTTAAATCTAAAAACTAAAAAAGCAGAACAAATACTTTCGAGCCTTAATCCTGAAATAAATCCAAATGATTTATCTGTGGCAAAAGACATCACAATCACTACTTTTGACGGGCTTAAAATCCCTGCTTTCCTATATGAGCCTCACATTAGTATAAAAAATGGCGCAGCTTTGGTTTGGACACATGGTGGTCCTGGAGGTCAGTTTCGCACAAATTACAACTTGTATATACAACACGCAGTTAATTTGGGCTATACTGTTTTAGCGGTAAACAACAGGGGAAGTAGTGGTTATGGTAAAACATTTAAAACCTTAGATGATCAAAAACATGGGATAGACGATCTTCAAGACATCCTTAAAGGGAAAGAATTGTTAGCCTCTATGGACGGCATAGATGCAGATAGAATTGGAATTATTGGTGATTCTTATGGAGGGTATTTAGTATTGGCAGCCTTAACATTTCATCCTAACGAATTTGCTATAGGTGTAGATATGTTTGGAATTTCTAATTGGTTCAATGTACTGAATAATATCCCATCATATTGGGATACTAGAAAAACGGCTCTCTATAATGAAATGGGACATCCTAAAAAAGATTCTATTATGCTGTACAACAAATCCCCTTTGTTTTTTAGTAAAAATATCAAGAAGCCCTTAATGGTAATTCAAGGAGCAAATGACACTAAAGTGCCAAAAAGTGAATCTGACCAAATTATTGCTAAAGTAAAAGCAAATGGTGTTCCTACAGAATACATTCTTTTTAATGATGAAGGACATGGTATAAGAAAAAATAAAAATAAAATTACAGCTCTAAAAGGAATAGAAAGTTTCTTAAAGAAGTATTTAAATAAAAAATAAAGAAAATGAAAAATAAGCATTTAAAGAGTATTTTATTGTTAACCTTTATGAGTTTGTTTATCTCTAAAGTTGGCTACTCGCAAAGCAATTATGGTATTACGGTATTTGGCACAGATAAAATAACTAAAGATGATATTGTAAAAAAATACACTAGCAAGTTAAAATCTTTAGTGGATTTATATAATACAGATAGAGACAAATACTATAAAACAAAAGAAGCTTTAGAGAAAGTAATAATAACCCTTGGTGATTTCAGTTATTCAAATATAAAACTATTTAAAAGTTATAATGATAAATATGATTTTATAATTGATTTTGTAGAAACAAAAGATTCTAATAAAAGACTTAATTATAGAAAAATAAACACTAAAAATTTTAGCGACCCCGATGGGTTAATTGCGAAATGGATTGAATATGAAGATTTAAGCTACAAGCTATTTAAAGAAGGTGAAATTAATGATTATAGCTGTCCAGTTGCACATTGCTTATGGTCTTTTAACCATCGTAAACTAGTTCCTTATTTAGAGTATTTCAACAAATTTACTCCTAAAAATAAAGAGGTTTTAATTCAAATTTTAAACACCAGTGATTCTGCAAACTATAGAGCCTCATCTGCTTTTTTACTTGCTCATTCAAAAATGAGTAATAAAAACATATTGGAAGCATTAATGCCTAGTACTCATGATTCTGAAAGTGCTGTTAGAAATAATAGTATGCGAGTAATTTACTATATCGCTAGAGCAAACCCAGAAATCAAATTCAATGTATCTAAAATAATAAATGCATTAGACTTTCCGAGCTTTACCGATAGAAATAAAGCATTGGTAATATTAAGGTCTATACCGCTAGATAATTTAAAAAAGGAAGACGCTAAAAGATTAGCAAACATACTTTTAGAGATTTTAGAAAAAAAAGATGCTCATAATTTTAGAAATGCGCATTTGGTCATCAAAAAATGGAGTCAAAAAGACTATGCGGTTGATGACATTGAGAGTTGGAAAAAGTGGACTGAATCTTCTTTTTAGTCTACATATAAACAAATTAAGATATGATTCATTAAAGTTCTAATACAACTTTATTGGGTCTCTTTTATTAGTTTTTAACGTAAATTTAATTTTTAGATAATTTTTATTAACTACTTTCGAAAAAAAAATGAAAAACTACATCCTATTATTATTTGTATTTGTAACTCTTACTATTAATTCTCAAGAAGGTAAAGATAAAAATGGTATTAGATTAGATGCCCCAAAAGGTGTTCATCAATATGCTTTTAGAATTGGCATATGGAATGAGACTTCAAAGTCTTTAATATCAAGAGACGAATGGAAGACAAATACCTCAGGAGCGCATAGAGTTTATGTAGCTGAGAACGGGCTAACATTTATTGAAGAAGGCTTAGATGAAAAAGGAAATATAACCCACAAAATTACATTTGATTATGTAGAAGTAACAGACAGTTGGGAAAATAACTATATCGACCTTAAAACTAGCAGAAAAGTAAAATACACATCAAAAATTATTGATGGAAATATGGTTGAAACCATTATTAGGAAAGGTAACACAAATAATAACACCTATACAGTTTTAGCTGATAATATCTATATATACACAGCACGAAGAACGTTTGGAAATGGTTTCACAATAGTTAACCATGTTGGAATTTCTACAAAAAAGAAAATTTAGTCATCAGCAATCGCCTTCGCAGCAATAAAACCACCTGTCCAAGCATTCTGAAAATTAAAGCCTCCAGTAACGGCATCAATATTTAAGATTTCGCCAACAAAGAATAAGTTTTCGTGTTTTCTACTTTCAAAACGTTTGAAATTAATTTCTTTTAAATCGACTCCACCTGCTGTTACAAACTCTTCTTTAAAGGTGCTTTTTCCGTTTGCGTTAAAAATTCCTTTTGTCAATTGATTGGCTAACTTTTCTAAATGAAGATTGCTCAAATCTGCCCATTTGTGCGATTCTGTAATCTCTGAAGCCAAGACCAAACGCTCCCACAATCTTTTTGGGATTTCAGAAAACTGAGATTTTAAAATCACCGTTTTTTTAGGTTCTTTCTTTTTTAAGTTGAGTAACACATTCAACACTTTATCTGTAGGTCTAGATACCCAATTCACCTCAACATTGTATTGGTAACTTTTTTCGGCTAAAATTCGTGCTCCAAAAGCAGATAGTTTTAGCACAGCCGGACCGCTCATTCCCCAATGGGTAATTAATAATGGTCCAGATGATTCTAGTTTAGTTCCAACAATTGTTACCGTTGCATTTGGAACAGAAATTCCGAGTAAATCGATAATCCGTTTGTCTTTGATATTAAAAGTAAACAAAGACGGGACAGGTGCTACAATAGTATGATCTAGTGTTTTTACCAACTCCCAAATTTTATTGCTACTTCCGGCGGCAATCACTAATTTATCAGCAATAAAATTTTCATTTTTTGTAGCAACAATCCATTGACTATCTTTCTTAGCAACCGAATGTACACCGTGATTTTTAAAGACTTTAATTCCGAGTTTGTCTACCGCATTTTGAAAACAATCAATGATTGCCTGCGATGTATTTGCTTCAGGAAAAACGCGGTTATCATCTTCAATTTTCAATGGAACTCCATGTTCATCAAACCATTCAAAAGTATCGCCAGTCATAAAGGTATGAAAAGGACCAAGCAATTCTTTTTCTCCTCTCGGATAGAACTCGCAGAGTTCTTTTGGTGTGAAACATGCATGTGTAACATTACACCTTCCTCCTCCAGAAATTTTTACTTTTTGTAAAACATCATTTCCTTTTTCAAGAATGGTAATGTCTAAATTAGGATTTTGTTCTTTAGCATTGATTGCTGTAAAAAACCCTGCTGCTCCTCCACCAATGATGATTACTTTGTTCATTTTTTATCGTTTGTTAGTTCGACTAACACGCCAAAACTTGATGTGACATTCGTTTATAAAATCATATCTGAATACGAAAGTACCGTTTCAAATCCTTTTTGCTTAAAATAACTGGGTGTATCTTTATTTCCTGTTACCAATACAAAATCTCCTCCCCAAGCGCCTAAGCTTTTTACGGTACCAAAATAATCGGGAAACAATTCCTTTTTAACTGGTTGTAATTGAATTATTGAAGCAATGATTTTTTCATGTTCCAAAATAATTTTCCCCAGCTCTTTTGAGGATGTTGCTTTTACAAACTCATTAGAAAGATTTGATATCTCATTGATGTCTTCTCGAGCGGAATCGTTGTTTTTTTTTGATTGATATTCTTTATACCTCTGAATGCCTTCTCTACTATTCTGCTTCTTATTCAAATGCACAAAAAACAATTCATTTTTAAAACTAGGGTTATAATCCACTTGTTTTACAATGGGATGTTGATTTTCTAATTGATAAAAAATTGGCGAATTATGTTGTGCACAAGCAATATCATATCCACTTCCAGAAAAAGCATTCCATAATAATTTATACGCATCAACTTTTGCCATAGACGCAATATTATTAATAAGTGTTGAAGAACTTCCCAATCCCCAATTTTGAGGAAAAGTTAGGTTTGTTTTTATGATAAAACCTGATTCGGTTTGTAAAAAATCTGGATTTAATTTTCTTGCTGCATTTAAAATATTTTGAAGTGTTTCCGCAATAAATTCGGCATTCCCTTCTTTACTAGAGTTAAAGGTTGCGTTTTTCAATCGCAATTTTGGTACATCGAAAACAGCCTCAAACCAACATTCTCCTGTATTGGTAAAACTTCCCCAAATCAATTCAGGTTCTTGAATCGACTCTATAGTTAAATCCTGACCAAATTTCGTAGGAACAGCCAAAGATGTTGCTCCATCTAGAACAACATATTCTCCTGTTAATAATAATTTTCCGTTTGAGTAAAACCTTTTCATTTTTTTGTCATTCCTGCGAAGGCAGGAATCTCTATTATTTCTTTTGTTTTTAACTTTTTTAGATTCCTGCCTCCGCTCGAGGTGACATCAATATTTATTTTTTCAATTCATTAAATTTTTCTACAACAGCGCTATGAGAAACAGTTTTATCTTTAAAATAAGCTACCATCAATTCTTTTTCTTCTCTGTTTGCTTGCAACTGATTTAAAATATTCATCAAATGCATTTTCATATGTCCTTCTTGAATTCCGCTAGTTGTCAACGCTCTTAATGCAGCAAAATTTTGAGCCAAACCTGCAGTTGCAATAATTTGCATTAATTCTGGAGCAGACGGGTTTTGCAACATATCCAACGATAATTTTGCCATTGGATGCAACGCTGTCAATCCACCAACGGTTCCTATAGCTAACGGAATCTCAATCCAAAACCTAAACAACCCATTTTTAATTTCGCAATGTGTTAAACTGCTATAACTTCCATTTCTGCTGGCGTATGCATGTGCTCCTGCTTCAATAGCTCTAAAATCATTTCCAGTTGCCAACACAACAGCATCAATTCCGTTCATAATTCCCTTATTATGCGTAACCGCTCTATAAGGTTCTATTTCTGCAATCTGAACTGCTTGCCTAAATTTTTCAGCAAATTGCTGTGGGTTTTCTCCTCCTAGTTCTTCTATTTTACAAGACACTTCTGCTCTAACCAAACAATTAGGAACGTAATTAGACAAAATGCTCATCACAATTTCTACCCCCTCTTTTCTGAATGCTTTTGCAATGGCTTCTAAACAAGAATTGATAAAGTTTGCTCCCATAGAATCTTTGGTTTCAAACGTTACATGCAGTTGATAATAATTATCCAATTTATCAGTTTTATCAACTAATTTGATGTCTAGAATTCCACCACCACGTTTTTCCATATTTTTAGTGATGGAAGCAGTTGCATTGAATAAATTTTCTTTTTGTTGATTGAAATACCTTTTTAAATCATCGGCATTTCCTTGATACATAAAATGTACTTGTCCTATTTTTGTAGTAGAAATTACTTCAGTCTTAAAACCTCCACGAGTAGACCAAAATTTAGCAACTAATGAAGCAGCTGCAACCACAGAACTTTCTTCAACCACCATCGGAATCACATAATGATTTCCGTTAATTACAAAGTTGGGTGCAACTCCATAGGGTAAGTAAAAATTTGATATGGTGTTTTCAATAAAATCATCATGTAATTGCTGCAATTTTTCATCAGCATTCCAATACTGCTTTAGCGTTTGAATAATTTCTGGTTGAGAGCTAAAATAATTTTTAGACAACCAATCTATCTTTTCTTGCTTGGTGAGTTTAGAAAATCCTGAAATAATTTTCGACATTGAATCATTCTTTTTAAGAGCCACAAAGATAAATGAATGGAATGAAAATCAACTTAATATTCGATATTTCTGATTTTTTTGAGGTGATTTTTGCCGATTTTTCCGTAAACTTGGCAAGATTTTATTTAAAAATCTGAAATAACAACTATAAAAAACAACTAAAAATTACACAAATAATTATGGCAGATTCAGTAGTAAACGTAGACGAACCTCAAATGTTCGGACATCCTAAGGGGTTATTTTATTTATTTTTTGCAGAGTTATGGGAGCGATTTAGTTTCTATGGAATGAGAGCGTTATTAACGCTTTATATGGTGCAAGAAATTTTTAAGGCACTTGTAGAACGTGATACAGCTACAGCTGTAGTGTATGCTTCTTATGGCTCAATGGTTTATGCTTCGACTGTAATTGGTGGGCAAATATCAGATAAAATATTAGGTCTTCGTAGCTCTATTTTCTTAGGTGGTATTTTAATGGCTATCGGGCATTTTGTACTTGCTGTTGAAAATGATATTGCTTTCTTTTTAGCCTTGTCTTTTATTATTGTTGGTAATGGTTTCTTTAAACCTAATATTTCAACATTTGTAGGAACTTTATATAAAGATGGAGATGTAAGAAAAGATTCTGGTTTTACCATTTTTTATATGGGAATTAATATTGGAGGATGGGTAGCACCATTATTGTGTGGATGGCTAGCAGTTACTTATGGTTATCATTATGGTTTTGGATTGGCAGGAGTTGGAATGTTAACTGGGTTGATTTTCTTCTGGAGCGGAATTAAGAAAAATGTTTTTGGAGATAGAGGATTGCCTCCAAATAGAGAAATTTATGAGAAGAAAACATTTGGAATTCCTCAAAAGACCTTTATCCCTATTGTTTCAATATTATGTGTGCCATTAATCGCCTATGTTTTATCTTCTTACAAAGCTATTGCTGGAGGAGAATCATTTTTGGGAGATGAAACAATTGTAGGATTAATTTTTAAATTAATTGGAGTTGGAGTTATATTGTACTTAGGAAACATTATGATGAAAGCTACATTAGAAGAGCGTAAAAAATTATTTATGGCTGTGTTAATTACCTTTTTTATGACCATGTTCTGGGGGTTCCATGAATTATCTGGAAGTGTAATTACCTTATTTGCATCTAGAAATGTTTCTTTAGAAGGAATTATGACAGCGGCACAAACCAACTCTTTAAACTCTATGTTTATTATCATCTTAGCGATTCCTATTTCCTTATTATGGGCATATCTATCTAAAAAGAATTTAAACCCAAGAACACCTTATAAATTTGGTTTAGGTTTAGTTT
This sequence comes from Polaribacter sp., assembly GCA_023254055.1. Classification (GTDB taxonomy): domain Bacteria; phylum Bacteroidota; class Bacteroidia; order Flavobacteriales; family Flavobacteriaceae; genus Polaribacter. Next base: position 38,128 of record JALQYN010000096.1, on the reverse strand, counting down.
TAGCTGGTCTAAGTTTCTACATTTTATCTTTAAGCAAAGGAAGTGCAGATGAAAACGGAATGGTGCCTTTTGCGTATTTACTAATCATGTATTTTATCATTTCTATTGGAGAATTATTCATGTCTCCTGTAGGACTTTCTAAAATTACTGATTTATCTCCGAAAAAAATTGTAGCTTTTATGATGGGGATTTGGTTCTTATCTTCTGCATATGCTTTTCAAATAGTTGGATTTATTGGTAAACAACTTGCCATTGAAAGTACAGATGCAAACGTAGGTGGATTAGACACCTTAGAAGTTTACACAGATGGATTTGCCTTGATTGCAACTTATGCATTAGGAGCTGGATTGATAGTCTTAATATTTTCTCCATTGATGAAAAAATTAATGGGTAACGTACATTAAAAAAACACTTTAAAACCTCATAAGTTGTTTATGAGGTTTTTAAATTTGTAATTTTGTCAATTATACATCGACAGATAGCATATGAAAAAAATTATTACATTATTAATCATTGCTTTTGCATTAAACACAAACGCTCAAGAAAAAGTTAATTGGCTTTCTTTTGAAAAAGCAATTGAGGCTAATAAAACAAACCCAAAACCTCTACTGATTTCAATTTATACAGACTGGTGTGGTTGGTGTAAGAAAATGTATAACGAAACGTATACAAACCCAATAATTGCGAAGTATGTAAACGATAATTATCATGCTATAAAATTAAATGGCGAAGGAAAACAACCAATAACGTATAAAGATTATACGTTTAAATTTAACCAACAAGGAAGAACAAAATACCACGAATTGAGTGCAGCTCTTCAAAACGGAGAATTAAGTTACCCAACTACCATCATTTTAAACAAAGAAGAACAATTATTAGATCGTATACCTGGTTATTTACCCGCAAAAAAAATGGAAATGGTTTTAGCTTTTTTTATTGAAAAAAAGAAAGTAGAAGAAACATGGGATGATTTTGTAAAAAAGTTCAAAAGCAATATCAAAGAATAAATTACTTAAATAGAATTGCCCCATTTTCTCCAGTATAATAAAACGGAATACCTTTTTTATCACAAATAAATTTCCAATTCACAACCCTGTTTTTATAGTTAGAAGCATCTGCAATAATTTGTTTTGGTTGTAAAACATTAATCAATCTTTCTAAATTTATTTTTGGTGATTGTCTTAACACAACAATTGGTTTCAATTTATTTCCCAATTGATAAACTCCTAAACTATCTACTAAAATAAATGTATTATTTTTAAATTGATACGTGTTTGAAAGTTGATTTTTAAATTGCACTTTATTTATGTTTCCACCAACTTTATACGCTTTAATCAGCCCTAAATTTTTAATGCTCAACGAATCTAAATCGTGATATACTTTTAAATTTCCTTGGTTATTTTCGCCAATGATGGTTTGCCTATTTCTATTGAAAATAATAAACTCTGATGTTGTTTGTACCTGTTGTTTTTCAAATAAAATAGTTGATTGAAAAATAACAAGTAGTATTAAAAAAGCTAGAATGGATTGAAAGGTTTTTCTTTTAAAAAAGAGAATTCCAAAGAAGAGACAAGCATAAGAAATTAAAAGCAGTGAAAAAGAAAACGATATCTCCTTTATTAAAAAGGATTCTTGAATAGAAATCCAACTAACAAACTGATTCATTAAAGAAATTACAAACATATAGGCATCAGCTAGAAAAACTGGCAAAAGATGAAACAATGATAGTAGTATCACTAAAATCCCAACCAATAATATAATTCCAATAAAAGGAATAATGACCAAGTTAGACAACATAAACAATCCTGGAAATTGATGAAAATAAAATAAACTTAAGGGTAAAACACCTAATTGAGCAGCAATAGAAACTGTAAACAACTGCCAAAGCTTATCTGTTATAAACCAAATTGGACTCCATAATTTATAGAGCATAGGTTGAATGGTTACAATGCTAAAAACTGCTAAATAACTCAATTGAAAACCAACATCAAACAAAAACATCGGTTTACAGAGTAGTAACACAAACATAGATGTGATTAATGTGTGCTGTACAAAAGTTTTTCTTTTAAATGTCATTCCAACTGTAACAGCAGTAAACATTGTTACAGCTCTAACAGCCGATGCTGATAAACCGGCAATGATTGCAAAAAGCCACAACAATAAAACAACTAAAATTGTTTTTATAATTTTACCATTTTTATACTGCTCTAATGGTTTTAAAATAAAAGTTAAAATCAATAAGATAATTCCGACATGCAAACCAGAAACAGCCAAAATATGAATCGCACCTGCATTGGTGTACTCTTCCAATAATTCTTTAGAAATCTCTTTTCTTTGCCCTAAAATCAATGCTTTTATAACAGCGAGTTCTTCTCCTTTAAATCCGTTTTGCCTCAATGCATTTTCTACTTTGTTTCGGATACTTTCTGCAATTGTATATATTGAATTCTCCTTGGGTTCTTTAACAAGGAAAGCCGTATTTCTTAGAAAAACCTGGTAATAAACACCTTGTTTTTCGAGATACTTTTTATAATTAAATTGATAAGGATTTAAAGGCTTTTGAACTTCATTCAGTTCTGTTTTAAACAAAAAAACGGAACCAATAGTAGCAGTTGACTGCACACTGTCTTTTTGAACATTTACTAAAATTCTACCGCTTGTTGGTTGATTTCCAACCTTCATAACAGCGCCAAAATATGTATCATAATACACGTTGCTTTTAAGAATCTTATCTACTTTAAAAGTGATTAATGAGTCTGCAGAGTACTGTTTTTCATAATAATTTTGTTTGTTTGAGTCGTTTTGTAAAAACACCATAAACATTCCTATAAAAACGAATAAAAACCAACTTGTAATGGTAAAAAAAAGTTTTTTACGATAAAGCTTCAAAACAAAAATCAATGAAAACAAAAAAGTTAAAGTAACAATAGATTGCGCAAAAGAAAAGCACCATAATGTGTAGTGAAATTGCAATACAATTCCTACAATTAGGCATACAGTAAAATGAGTTGGTAAATAGTTTAGCAACTTCTTCATAGCATGATAAAGTTACTAAAAAAATGAATTATTCTGTTATTCCTTCAATAATTAATCTTGCTGATTCGGCCGAAGCTCCTTTTCCTCCCAAGATTTTCTCTAGTTCGTAATACTCTAAAAACACTTTTTCTCGATGAGATTCATCTAAAATTTTAGTCAATTCTTTGGTTAGTGTTTTTGTGTTAAAATCGCTCTGAATTAATTCAGTGACCACTTCTCTATCCATAATTAAATTAACCAACGAAATAAATTTTAAGGTAATAATTCGTTTGGCAATGGCATATGTAATGGCACTTCCTTTATAGCACACAACTTGTGGAACTTTAAACAATGCTGTTTCTAAAGTTGCCGTACCAGAAGTTACTAAAGCCGCAAATGAAACGCTTAATAAATCGTAGGTTTTATTGTTGACAAACTGTACATTATCTGTTTGTATGAACTGCTGATAAAAAGAAAAATCTTGACTCGGAGCGCCGGCAATTACAAATTGATAGTCTTTAAAATCATCAACCACAGAAAGCATTACAGATAACATTTTTATAATTTCTTGCTTTCTACTTCCAGGTAATAAGGCAATAATTTTTTTATCACCTAAATTATTTTCTTTTCTAAAAACAGTTTCATCAACTTGTTGCCTATCTGCAATGGCATCAATTAAAGGATGACCCACAAAATTAACTTCGAAATTGTGCTTGGCATAAAACTCTTTTTCAAAAGGCAGAATTACATTCATCATATCTACATCTCTCTTGATCTTTTCTACTCTGCTAGATCTCGATGCCCAAACTTGTGGAGAAATATAGTAATTAGTTCTAAACCCTTGCTGTTTTGCCCATTTTGCGATACGTAAATTAAATCCAGAATAATCAATAAACACAATTACATCTGGCTGAAAGTCTTCGATATCTTTTTTACAAAAGGCTATGTTTTTAAATATGGTTGGAATGTTTGCGAGCACTTCTACAAAACCCATAAAAGCCAATTCTTTATAATGTTTTACCAACGTTGCTCCAGCATTTTCCATTAAATCTCCACCCCAACATCTAATATTTGCATTTTCATCTTGAGTAAACAATGCTTTTATTAAGTTAGAACCGTGTAAATCTCCTGATGCTTCTCCGGCAATAATGTAGTATTTCATTCTATTTATTAAGAATTGTGTCTAAAACAACTTTATAACAAAGGTAGTAAATGCAATCAAAATTGTTGTAAATAAAACACCTCTTGCTCTATAATCTTGTTTCTTCTTGATGTAGATAAAGAATACAAATAAATTTGGAACAGCTGCCAAGGTTACTATTTTACCAATTAAGCCTTTTTCATTTATCGCATTTAGCGTTTCTTGAAAATTAAATATTGAGAAAAATTCGATATAGATAAAAAGAGCTGAAAGTGTTGCAAATACTGAAACTAAAACTCCAATTAGAAATTCCTTTTTTATAAATCCCATGAATTTAATTTTTGTATCATGTGATGTGCAGTCATGTCAAACTGAACAGGCACCACAGAAACATATCCATTATTTAATGCCCAAATGTCTGTATCTTCTCCTTTGTCTTTACAAACAAACTCACCTGATAACCAATAATATTCTTTTCCATTTGGACTCGTTCTTTTGTCAAAATTTTCTTGCCAATTTCCGTTTGCTTGTCTGCAAATTTTAATCCCTTTTATTTCGTTTTCGGGTAATTTCGGAATGTTCACATTTAAAACGGTGCCGTCAGTAAGTCCATTTTTTAAAACACTTAACGCTATCTCTTTTACGTACTTTTTTGAAGCTTTAAAATCTGCGTGCCAATTAAAATCTAACAATGAAAAACCTATTGCAGGAACACCTTCAATTCCCGCCTCAACAGCAGCACTCATAGTACCTGAGTAAATAACATTGATCGATGAATTTGATCCGTGGTTAATTCCAGAAACACATAAATCTGGCTTTCTATTTAAAATATTATTTACTGCCATTTTTACGCAATCTGCAGGTGTTCCAGAGCAACTGTATTCAATTTGCGGTCCCTCATCAACTGTAATAGAATTACAATGCAAAACACTATCTACTGTAATTGCGTGCCCCATTCCACTTTGCGGACTATCGGGTGCAACTACAAAAACATCTCCAATTTCATTCATCACTTCTATTAAAGTTCGAATTCCAGGAGCTGTTATTCCATCATCATTTGTAACTAAAATTAAAGGTCTTTTTTTCATATCTGTATTTTTAATGGTAACAAATGTACCATAAATTTACTTTCTTTTATAGGATCCGTTTTTAACATTTTGTAAACAGAATAGCGTTGGTTTTTTAAGTAACATTGTACTCGTTAAATTACATCTATAATGAATAAAATTGGCGCATTATTATTTACTGCAAGTATTCTTATTTCATCTTTAAATATACATTCACAAAACTCAAAACATGCACCTTGTTCTTCTAAAGAATACAAACAATTTGATTTTTGGCTCGGAAATTGGGAAGTTTTTGATGTGAAAAATAAATTAATTGGAACCAATAGAATTGTAAAAATGCCAAATGCTTGCGCAATTCAAGAAAACTGGGCTAGCATCCCTGGACCAAGTCTTGGAACTAGTTATAATTATTACAATATTCAAGATAAAAGCTGGAATCAACTTTGGATTGATAACACTGGGGGTTCCTTAGAACTAAAAGGTAAGAAAATAAATAATAAAATGATTTTAAAAAGTACTTTGGTAACCGGTAAAAAGGGTGCTTTTTATAATCAAATTACGTGGACAGACCATTTAGATGGAACGGTTCAACAATTATGGGAGTTAAAAGACAAAAACAACAACGTCGTAAAAGAAGTTTTTAGAGGTACCTATAAGAAAAAAACAAATTAGGTTTATCAATAAATTTGATATAATTTTAGTAGTTTGCAGATAAGCAATTTAAAAGAAAATAAAGAAAAACATGAAGAGAGTTTATAAATTTATCATTCCGTTTGTAGCATTTTTTATAGTGCTAACAAGTTTTACTACTAATCCAGTAAAAAATGATCCCGACAAAGACAAAGTTTTAATTTCAGTAATTAATTACATGCTTACCAATGGTCATTATTTACCTAAAGATTTAGATGATGATTTTTCTGAACACGTTTTTAAGAGTTTTACCGAAGGCTTAGATCCTTCTAAAAGATATTTCACACAAGAAGATATCAATGATTTTTCTAGATTTAAATATTTAATAGACAATCAACTTAAAAAATCAGATTTAACTTTTTATAATTTGGTGTATAGCCGGTTTACAGAAAAAATAAAATCTGCAAAAAAATATTATGGAGAAATTTTAGCACAACCTTTTAATTTTAATAAAAGAGAAACGATTAATATTGATTACGAAAAAGCTCCTTTTCCAAAAAACGAAAACGAATTGATTGACAATTGGAGAAAACAATTGAAGCTAAATACACTCGGTAGAATTCAAGAAAAACAAGATTTAGAAACAGAAAAAGCAAAAGACAATAAGGATTTTAAAAAATCCTCTTTTGAAACATTAGAAGCAGCCGCAAGAAAAGAAGTGTTGAAAAATATGGATGAATTGTACATTCGTATAGAAGAATTGGAAAATTCTGATTGGTTTTCTACCTTTTTGAATAGTGTTATTAGTGGATTTGACCCACACTCTACCTACATGGCTCCAAATGTTAAAGAACGTTTTGATGTTGATATGTCTGGTAAAATTGAAGGAATTGGTGCTCGATTACAAAAAAAAGGAATTTATACACACATTTTTGAAGTTGTTTCTGGCGGACCAGCATGGAAACAAGGTGAATTGGAAGAAGGTGACATCATTTTAAAAGTTGCTCAAGCAGATGAAGAACCTTTAGATATTGTTGGTATGCGTTTAGATGATGCCATTAAATTTATCAAAGGAAAAAAAGGAACAGAAGTTCGATTAACTGTTAAGAAAAAATTAGACAATTCTATTCGTGTCATTTCTATTATAAGAGATATTGTAAACCTAGATGAAACTTTTGTAAAATCTAGTGTAGTTCAAAAGAACGGTAAAAAATATGGTGTTATCAACTTACCAAAATTTTACATAGATTTTAGCGACAAAAACTTTAGAGATTCTGCAAAAGACATGGAAAAAGAAATTGCAAATCTAAAGAAAGAAAATGTAGAGGGTTTATTAATTGATTTAAGAAACAATGGTGGTGGCTCATTAAAAACTGCTATTGAAATTGCTGGTTTATTTATTAGTGAAGGACCCGTTGTTCAAGTAAAATATAGAGGAGAAAAAGCAAGAGTACAGAATGACAAAGACCCTAAAATACAATGGAATGGTCCTTTAGTAGTTTTAGTAAATGAATTATCTGCTTCTGCATCAGAAATTTTTGCTGCAGCCATGCAAGATTATAACAGAGCTGTTATTATCGGAGGAAATCAAACGTATGGTAAAGGAACTGTTCAGAATATTTTACCCATCAATCAATTTTATCCAGATTATAAAGAAGACTTAGGATTCTTAAAAATGACCATTCAAAAATTTTATAGAGTTAATGGTGGTTCTACACAAAAAGAAGGTGTATACTCTGATATTGCAATGCCAGATAGATATAGTTACATGAAATATGGAGAAAGAGATCTAGAAGGCGCTTTGGCTTGGGATAAAGTTCCGAAAGCGAATTATACTCCTGTAAATTCTTATGAAAACTTTAGTGATGTTGTAAATAATAGCAAAGAGAGAATTATGCAAAACCCTAATTTCTCTTTAATCAATGAGTATGCAAAATGGTTGAAAAAAAGTCAAGATGACACAACCTATTCTTTGAATTTTAAACAGTTTACCAAAGAAGCTAAAAAACATCAAAAGGAAGGAGAACAATTTAAATCTGTATTTAAATTTAATTCAGATTTAAAGTTTACATCGCCACAAAGTGAGCTTCCTCTAATAAAAAATGATGTTATAGATGGAGACAAAAGAACTGCTTGGCACCAAAATTTAGCGAAAGACATTTATATTAATGAAGCTTTAAATGTGTTGAGTGAATTGAAAATGAGAAATCTGAATCACATCGTTAAAAATTAAGGTTTCACTTTTATGGAATTCAACGTAACATTCAAAACAAAATGGGCAGATTTTGATGCAAACAGACATATGCGTCATACTGCATATAACGATTATGCTGCAGAAGTTAGAGTTCGATACTTTAAAGAACAAGGAATGTCTATAGAAGATTTTGCAAAAGAAAATTTAGGTCCCATTTTATTTAAAGAAGAAACTTCTTTTTACAAAGAAATTCATATGGGTGAAGACATCACTGTAAATCTTACTTTAAAAGCACTCTCAAATAAATTAGAACGATGGAAACTACAGCATCAACTCTTTAATGAAGCTGGTAAATTAGCAGCACAAGTAAATGTGTATGGTGCATGGATAGATTTACACAAAAGAAAACTGGCTACGCCTTCAAAAAAATTTAAAAACTTATTTTCCTCTTTAGACAAAACGGAAGATTTTGAAGAAATTGTTTTAAAAAAGTAAACGTTAAAAAAAGCTTAATATTTCCAACTTCATAGAACAACAAATAGGTTTGTATAGAGAATTCTATATCTTTAAAGCTAATTCATTTTAGTTAATTTAACCAAACGTTATTATGTTCTACAAAAAACAAGCAATTACCCTTTTTTCTGGGCTGCTTTTTTGCTTTACTACAGTTCAAATTTCGGCACAAACCGATTACAGTAATTATAGCAAATTCTCTCAAAGACTTAAAACATTACAAAGTCAAAATGCATCCAATTCCAAATTAGAAACACTAACAACAACAGTTGGTGGACATAAAATTTGGACATTGACTTTATCTAAAGGAGATGCTAAAAACAAACCAGCAATAGCCATTGTAAGCGGTGTTGATGGCATGCACATTTTAGGTCCAGAAATGGCACTTCAAATTGCAGAAAATATTTTAAAAAATCATGCGGATGTTTTAGAGAAAACGACATTTTACATTTTTCCTAACATGAGTCCAAATGCTACAGAAAATTACTTCTCTGCATTAAAACATGGAAACAATGGAAATGCAAAAAGTACAGATGATGATAGAGATGGCGAATTTAATGAAGATCCTTTTGATGATTTAAACAAAGATGGCATCATTACATTTATAAGAATTGAAGATCCAACAGGAAACTATATTCTGCATAAAGATGATAACAGAATTCTTGTTAAAGCTAACAAAAATAAAGGTGAAGTTGGAAAATACAAGTTCTTAACAGAAGGAATTGATAATGATAAAGATGGGAACTTTAATGAAGATGGTAAAGGCGGAATTGTATTCAACAAAAACTTTAGTTATAAGTATCCTTATTTCAAACCGGGCGCTGGAGAACATCCAGTTTCTGAAAAAGAAAACAGAGCTTTGTTAGATTACTTATATGAACAATGGAACATCTTTACAATTGTTACATTAGGTCCAGAAAACAATCTTTCTACTCCATTAAAATACAATGCTGCAGGAGCAAAAAAGAGAGTTGTGTCTAGCATTTTAAAAGAGGATGCCGCTTTAAACAAATTTATTTCTGACAAGTACAATAAAATCACTGGCACTAAAGACGCACCTGTTTCTACTGGAAAAGGCGGAGATTTCTTTCAATGGTCTTATTTCCATTTTGGTAAGTTAGCCTTGTCAACTCCAGGTTGGTGGGTTCCAAAAGTAAAAGACGCAGATAAAAAATCAGCAAAAAACAGCTCTATAAATTATTTAAATTGGGCTAAACAAGAAAACATTAACAATGCTTTTGTTGATTGGAAACCAATCAACCATCCCAATTTTCCAAATCAGAAAGTAGAAGTTGGCGGAATTCCACCATACAAAATGATAAATCCTCCTTATAATATGGTTGCAGATATCAGTAAAAAGCATACCGATTTCATTCTTGAATTGGCAAAAATACAGCCAAGCATTGTGCTTCAAAACCTTACTTCTGAAGCAGTAGGAAATGATATAACTAGAATTTCTGTAGATGTACACAATCAAGGTTTATTACCAACTCATACAGAAATGGGAAAAAAATCTAGATGGCTTCGTAAAATTAAAGTTGCACTGAAGCTCACTAAAAATCAACAAATTATTAGTGGAAGAGAAATTACATTGGTTGATAGTATTGATGGTGATACCAGTCAAAAATTTTCTTGGTTAATTAAAGGAAAAGGAAACATTACCATTGAAGCAGGTACTTCACACACAGGTATTGATACAGCAACAGTTAAATTAAAATAAAAAATTAGAAAACATGAAAATCAACAAAAATATATTCAAATCATTGTTGCTAGTATTTTTATTTCCATTAGCAATTGGTGCACAAAATAGTACTGAAATTTTTAGAGCGGCGGGATCACCTCACAATCCTAAAGTTCAAATTTCTTTTAACAGATATTATACTTCAGAAGGACTGGCTGCTTTAGGTAAAAAAATAGCAGATGCGCATCCAAATTTAGTTAAGAGACAATCTATTGGTAAATCTGCCTTAGGTAGAGACATTTGGATGCTTGCAATTACAAATTACAAGAAAGGAAATGCAGATAGAAAACCTGCCTTTTATGTGGATGGAAACATTCATTCAAATGAAATTCAAGGGGGAGAAATTTGTATGTATACCGCATGGTATCTTACAGAAAATTTTAACAATAACGAGTACATTACCAACATGTTAAACGATCGTGTGTTTTATATTGTACCTACCATCAATCCAGATGCGAGGAATGATTTTATGAAAGAACCAAACACGGGAAGTAGCCCAAGGTCTGGTATGATTGCCCTTGATGATGATAGAGATGGTAAATTTGATGAAGATGGCTATGATGACATCAATGGTGATGGTTCTATTACAAGAATGAGAAGAAAAAGTGCTCATGGAAATTACATAGTAGATCCACAAGATCCTAGAAAAATGATTCTTATTGGTCCTGATGACATCGTTACCACACAGCGTTACGAATATTTAGGCAACGAAGGAATAGACAATGATGGAGATGGAAGAATAAATGAAGACACTCATGGTTATTACGATCCGAATAGAGACTGGGGTTGGAAATGGCAGCCAGATTATGTGCAACGTGGCGCATACAAGCACCCATTTTCTTTACCAGAAACAAGAGCCGTTGCAGACTTTGTGTTAGCACATCCAAATATTGCGGGTGCTCAAAGTTTTCATAATTCTGGTGGAATGATTCTACGTGGTCCTGGAGCGCAAGAAGATTTAGCTACCTATAACAGAGCAGATATTCGTATCTACGATGCCATTGGTAAGAAAGGAGAAAAAATGTTACCAGGTTATCGTTATTTAACGGTGTATAAAGATTTATATTCTGTATTTGGCGGTGAGCTAGATTGGTTCTATGGAAGTAGAGGGATTTACACTTTTACCAATGAAATATTTACCTCTTTTGCCTACTATAAAAAGAATGGCGGAGGCAGAAATCAAACCTATGATTTTGACAAAGAATTATTAATGGGTGATGCTTTTACTCCTTGGAAAGAATTTGATCACCCAACATATGGAAAAATAGAAATTGGTGGATTTAAAAAGAATTTTGGTAGAGCAACGCCAGGATTTATGTTAGAAGAGGAAGCACACAGAAACATGGCTTTTACTTTTTATCATGCCTATCACATGCCTAATTTATCGATTACAGACATTGCTGAAAAGAAATTAAGTGGTGGATTAAAAGAAGTTACTGTTACCATTAAAAATGATCGTTTAATGCCAACGCATGCAAGTCAAGATTTAAAATACAACATTACAAGACCAGATTACGTTAGTATTTCTGGGGCGAATGTTGTGGCAGGAATGTTGGTTACTGATGATGATTTTAATGTAACAGAAGAACAAAAGATTAATCCAGCTAAAATGAGAGTGAGAAATATTCCTGGTAATGGTGTTGTGAAAGTTCGCTGGATTGTAAAAGGAAATTCAAAGTTTACGATTACAGTTGACAGTGAAAAAGGTGGAGTAGTTTCTAAAAGAAGTAAATAAAAATAAAATAGTTATATCATGAAAAAAAGCATTCTCTTTTTATTTGTAGTTCTAGCTAGCACACAAGTAAATGCTCAAAAAACTGACAAAGAACAAGTTACCAAAGCATGTATGAATTATTTAGAAGGTTTTTATGAAGGCGATACTGCTAAATTAAAAACAGCTTTAAATTCTACATTACATAAGTTTGGTTTTTGGAAATCTAAAAAAACTAATAAATACGGTGAAGCAGATTACATGACTTTTGAAGCTGCAATAAAATATGCAGAGAATGTTAAGGCTAAAAAAAGTTTTCCTCCAAAGAATGCGCCTAAGAAAGTAGAAGTGTTAGATATAATGGACAAAATTGCTTCTGCTAAAGTTACTGCTTGGTGGGGAGTTGATTATATTTTATTATCTAAACATGATTCTGGTTGGAAAATAGAACAAGTACTATGGCAGGGTCCATTGCCTAGGCCTTCTAAATAAAAAAAAGCTTCTCGATTGAGGAGCTTTTTTTATGTCTTAATACCAGCGTTTCTTTTTCTTTTTAGAAGCTTCAGATTTTCTTCCTTTTCGATACTTACTAGCATCTGGAGATTTGTGAACTTCTGGTTTTGCTTTTGGATCTAACGGATATGGATGATCATCTATCACATCCAATTGCTTGTTGATTAATTTTTGAATGGCAATCACATAATCTTTCTCATCTGCAGAACAAAATGAAAATGCAGCTCCTTCTTTTCCTGCTCTACCCGTTCTACCAATTCTATGCACATAGGTTTCTGGCACATTCGAAATGTCAAAATTAATAACAGCATCAATATTTTCAACATCAATTCCTCGTGCGGCAACATCGGTTGCAATTAGAATAGAAACTTCTCCTTTTTTAAATTTTAGCAATGCTAATTGACGTAAATCTTGAGATTTATCACCATGAATGCTATCAACTTTATAGCCATTTCTTAACAAAGTTTTCTCTAATTTATCAACACCAAATTTCGTTCTTCTAAAAATAATGACACTCCCTTTTATAGAGTTTCTAAGGAGGTGTAAACACAATTCTATTTTTTTAGGTTTTGGAACATAAAACAATAATTGATGTACCCCTTTTACGGTTGAAGATGTTGGAGCAACCTCAATTTTAACAGAATCTTTTAAGATGGTCTTTGCCAGCTCCACCACTTTAAAAGGCATGGTAGCAGAGAACAATAAAGTTTGTTTTTGTTGATGACACAAGCGTTCAATTTTCTTCACATCATCAATAAAACCCATATCTAACATCAAATCAGCCTCATCTAAAACTAAGGTTTCTATAAAATCTAAGTTTACTAAATCTTGTTTGTGCAAATCTAACAACCTGCCGGGAGTAGCAATCAAAATATCGACTCCTTTTCGCAACATGTCTTTTTGAGGTTCGATTGATATTCCTCCAAAAACAATGCCCGTTCTTAAGTTGGTGTATTTGCTGTAAATGGTAAAATTTTCTTCTATTTGTGAAGCCAATTCTCTAGTTGGACTAATAATCAATGCTCTAATCTTCTTTCCTTTTTTAGAAGCATCTTGTTTGTCAAAAAGTTGTTGTAAAATAGGCAATGCAAACGCAGCGGTTTTACCAGTTCCGGTTTGCGCAGAAACAATGATATCTTTCTTGTCAATAACTAACGGAATTGCCTGTTCTTGCACCAATGTTGGATGTTCGTATCCATGTTCAGTAATTGCTCTTACAATGGGTTTGTTAAGTCCTAAATCTTTAAACTGCATATATCTTAAAATAATGCACAAAGATACTCTAAAAAGTAGTATAAAGTAAGAAATGTCTCATCGAGCGGATTCGAGATGTAATTAAAAAGTCAATCACTAAATAAGTTCTCGACTCCGCACGAACAGACAATTAAAAAGTTTTCTCTTTTAATAAATTAAGTGATTTATTTTCTATCACCTAATATTCTTAGCAATAATAAAAACAAGTTGATAAAATCTAAGTACAACATTAAGGCACCAACAATAGCGCTTTTAGATTCTTCTTCAGAACCAACTTCAGAAGCAACACTCATTCTTTTAATTTTCTGAGTATCGTATGCTGTTAATCCAACAAAAATAAAAACACCTGCATAGGTAATCAACCAATACATCATTTCACTTTGCATAAAAAAGTTCACCACAGAAGCGATGATAATTCCGATTAACGCCATAAATAATAGATTACCCCAAGAGGTCAAATCTTTTTTAGTATAATAGCCATAAATACTCATGATGGCAAACGTGCCCGCAGTTACAAAAAAGGTGCTTGCAATAGATGCACTTGTATAGGCTAAAAACACTACGGATAATGTCAATCCATTTAATGCGGCATAGCCAGTAAAAATAATTCCTGCAGTTTGGGCTGACATTCTTTTAATCATTGAGATTAAATAACCAACCAAAAATATTTCTCCAATAATTAACCCAAAAAATAACAATTGATTTGTAACTATTGAATATATTAATTCTGGTGTTGATGCAACCCACATAGCTATCACTCCTGTAATTGCTAAACCTCCAGACATCCAAGTATATACTTTTGACATAAAAGCAGCTTGAATGGTTTGTACTTGTTCGTTTGTATAATTTCTAATTTCCATTTTTAAATTTCTTTTCTGTAAAAATAAAAAAAAGAGCTATTAAAAAATAGCTCTTCTCGTTAAATCTTTAATAATTTATTTTTTAAATAAACCTGCTACAAATAATACCACTGCTGCGCCAATCACACCTGTAATTAAATCGCCAACAATACCATCCATTATTGAAATCCCAAGAACTCCAAAGATCCATCCACCAACAGCACCTCCAACAATACCTAAAATCATATTAATCAAAAAGCCGAAACCTCCGCCTTTCATTAATTTACCAGCAAGAAAACCTGCTAATGCTCCAATTAAAATTGCGTACAACATACTATAAATTTTTTAGTTAGTAATTCTTAAATTTATTAATTTATTTAGTATCAAATACTTAACCTAAAACTGAGTTATTAACAGAGATATTAAAAATCACAAAACACTACCAGAAGAAAGAAATTCTATAAAGAGTATTCCCTTTTTCCTACCCTCTTTTTACTAATCTATATTAATCTAAATGCAAAGGTGAAATCATAATATGTGCCCGATGAGTTCCTGGATTCATAATCCAAGGATGGTTTGGAGCTATTGGTGATTTTGGCAAGCCAGTAGACGCTGAAGTTGCCCAAGGCATATAAACCACATAACGAAATCGTGCCCCATCAACCATTGAAGTTTCAGGATCATACTGTGTGTTATTTCCAAAATAAATATGTAATGTAGCTCCTGTAGGGATATTTAATTTTCCTGATTTCATTTCTGCTCCACGAATAGCAAAAATTTCTTGCATGCTTTTTCCTTCTGCCCTTAAGGCTCTTCCTCTTGCCATAAAAGGTTCAAGATCTTTGTGATAACAAGCAGCATTAAATCCATCTTTTTTAGGGTCATCAACTAACACAATAAATTCATTAGTCCCTTCTCTAAACGTTACAAACTCACCAGCCATATTATAACCAATAACCTTAGCTCCTGCTCTACTTTCTTCTGGAGCAGCCATTAATGCTGTTGCCATTAAAGCGGCATCGGTATCAATCTTTTTTAATTGTTTCTTTATGGGTGTAGCATCTGTAACAGTGGTTTCTTGTTTTGCCTTTTTAGTGTTGTTTGAAGAATTACAAGAAATCAACATTCCTGCAAAAACAATTGCTGTGATAATACGTTTCATATTTTTCATTTTAAATCATTGCTTATTGACATATTCTATTAAATACGAAGATACTAAAATAAGAAGTAGTGCAATTGTATAGAGGATGGATTTAATTGAAAAGAAAAAAGCTCCTCGTTTTCCGAAGAGCTTTTACTTTTGTACAGGCGGAGAGACTCGAACTCTCACACCTTGCGGCACTAGATCCTAAGTCTAGCGTGTCTACCAATTCCACCACGCCTGCTTAATCAGCAGGTAAACCTGCAACTTATCCGATAATATCGGGGTGCAAATATAAACATTACTAATAAATTGCAAAGAAGTTCTTTACAATTTTTAGTATTTTTGGGTTTCATCAAAAAACAATCATGCAAAATATTAAAAACTATATCGAATCGAACAAGGCACGTTTCATCAACGAATTAATAGAAATTCTTAAAATGCCTTCTGTAAGTGCAGATCCTGCATTCAATCAGGATGTGCTAAACACCTCTGAAGCTGTAAAAGGATTCCTAGAAAAAGCAGGATGCGATCATGTAGAAATTTGTGAAACCCCAGGATACCCAATTGTATATGGAGAAAAAATTATTGATCCAAGTTTACCAACTATTTTGGTTTATGGGCATTACGATGTGCAACCAGCAGATCCAATTGAATTATGGGATTCTCCACCTTTTGAACCAGTTATTAAAACCACAGAAATTCACCCAGAAGGAGCTATTTTTGCACGGGGCGCTTGTGATGATAAAGGGCAAATGTTTATGCATGTAAAAGCCTTAGAATACATGACATCTACAGGAAATTTACCTTGCAATGTAAAGTTTATGATTGAAGGTGAAGAAGAAGTGGGTTCTGAGAGTTTGGGTTGGTTTGTAGAACGCAATCAAGAAAAATTAGCCAATGATGTTATTTTAATTTCTGATACGGGTATGATTGCCAATGACATTCCGTCTATTACAACCGGATTGCGAGGTTTAAGTTATGTGCAAGTTGAAGTAACCGGACCGAATAGAGATTTACATTCTGGTTTGTATGGTGGTGCCGTTGCAAATCCAATTAATGTGTTGACAAAAATGATTGCTTCTTTGCACGATGAAAACAATCATATAACAATTCCTGGATTTTATGATAATGTAGAAGAACTATCGACAGAAGAAAGAGCAGAAATGGCAAAAGCACCATTTTCTTTAGACAATTATAAAAAAGCCTTAAATATTGATGCTGTGTATGGTGAGAAAGGCTATTCCACCAATGAACGTAACTCGATTAGACCAACCTTAGATGTAAACGGAATTTGGGGCGGCTATATTGGTGAAGGTGCAAAAACGGTGATTGCTTCTAAAGCTTTTGCAAAAATTTCGATGCGTTTAGTTCCAAATCAAGATTGGAAAGAAATTACCGAATTGTTTAAAAAACACTTTGAAAGCATTGCGCCTGCTGGTGTTACTGTAGAGGTAAAACCACATCATGGCGGACAAGGATATGTAACTCCGATTGACAATATTGGCTATCAAGCGGCAAGCAAAGCTTATGAAGCTACTTTTGGCAAAGCTCCAATTCCGCAACGAAGTGGTGGCTCTATTCCGATTGTTGCCTTGTTTGAAAAAGAATTGAAAAGCAAAACTATTTTAATGGGCTTTGGATTAGATTCTGATGCCATTCATTCGCCAAATGAGCATTTCGGAATTTTCAATTACCTAAAAGGAATCGAAACCATTCCGCTATTTTATAAATACTTTACCGAATTGAAGACTAAATAATTAACTGTTTTTTAACTCTACACACTAGTAAAATCAAATACTTTTATACAAACTAATTAAAACTCAACCAATGAAAAATTTACTTCAAAAAGCAAGTTTGTTATCTCTAACAGTACTGCTTTTAATGGCTTGTGCCACTTCTACAGAAAAGAAGCAACGCACTGCAGATGATTATAAAAATGCAACCAAGTATATGCAACGCAGTTGGTACGGAATGGTTCATAATCAAATTAATTCTCAAAATTGGACTAGCGATGACGTGCTTGTATATTCTAAAACAACAAAAAACGGAACTGAATATGTTTCTGTTAATGCCAGTACAAAAGAGAAAACTACCTTAGCGGATTATAAAGCTCCTAAAGCTACCTCTAAGTATGCAAAGCCAAGTAGAAATGAACACGTTTCTCCAAACGGAAAATTAGCTGCATATATTGATAATTACAATTTATGGGTTCGTGATTTATCAACCAATAAAAAAACCCAATTAACATTTGATGGGAAAAAAGATTATGGATACGCAACTAATAATGCTGGTTGGACTAAAGGTGACAACGCTGTTTTAAAATGGTCTCCAAACTCTGATAAAATTGCAACGTTTCAACAAGACGCTAGAGGTGTTGGAGAAATGTATTTAACTACTACGAATGTAGGGCATCCAAAACTTGAAGCTTGGAAACATCCACTACCAGGAGATAAAACTATTTTCACCATAGAACGTGTAATTATTCATTTAGGAGCAAGACCAAAAATGGTGCGTTTAAAAATGGGTAAAGACTTCCAAAGAGGAACTACAACAGATCATATTGCTGGTCGTGGTGGTGTTTTATTAGATGCTCAATGGAGTAAAGATGGATCTAAATTTGCTTTTGTTTCTAGTTCTAGAGATCATAAAGAAGCTCATTTACAAATTGCTGATGCAAAAACGGGTAAAGTAAGTTCTATTCATAAAGAAGTTGTTGACACGTATTATGAATCTGGAGTAAGAGCTGAAAACTGGCGAGTTTTATTTGATTCAAACGAATTTATTTGGTATTCTGAGAAATCAGATTGGGGACATATGTATTTATATGATTTAAACACGAAACAATTAAAAAACCAGATTACTACTGGTAATTGGTTGGTAAAACAAATTAGACATGTAGATGAAAAGTCAAGAGAAATTTTCTTTACTGCTGGAGGAAAAGAAGAAGGAAACCCATATCATGATTACTTTTACAAAGTAGGTTTTGATGGAAAAGGAATGACCAATTTAACTCCAGATAAAGGGCATCATTCAGTTAATTTTTCTCCTAACAAGGACTATTTTGTTGACACCTATTCTATGAGTGACACTCCCCCTGTTTCAGTATTAAGAAATAGAAATGGTGAGAAAATTACAGATTTAGAAACAGCAGACATTACTGAATTAAAAGCACAAGGATATAAAGACCCGATTGAATTTAATGTAAAAGCAAGAGACAATAAAACCGATTTGTATGGTGTACTATTTACACCTAGCAATTATAATGAAAATGAAAAATATCCTGTTTTAAATTATATCTATCCAGGACCACAATCTGGAAGTGTAGGCAATTATGGATTTAGACCCGTATGGAGAGATTTTCAAGCCGTAGCAGAATTAGGTTTTGTAGTAGTTGCAGTTGATGCACAAGGAACGCCTGGAAGATCAAAATCTTTTCATGATTTCTATTATGGAAACATGGGAGATAACGGAATTCCTGATAATATTGCTGCAATAAAACAATTGGCACAGCAATACAAAGGAATGGACATAGAGCGTGTTGGAATTTGGGGACATTCTGGTGGTGGATTTGCTTCTACAAGAGCCCTTTTTGCGTATCCAGATTTTTATGATGTTGCTGTTTCTGGAGCAGGAAATCACGATAACAGAAACTATGAGGCAGATTGGGGAGAAAAATGGCAAGGTTTGTTAGTTGAAGGAAACATGGAAGGAAAAGGAGATGGAACAACAAATTATGACAATCAAGCAAACCAATTAATTGCAGGAAACTTAAAGGGTAAATTATTAATTACTCACGGATCTATTGACAACAACGTCCCACCTTCTAACACCATGTTAGTGGTTGAAGCATTGATTAAAGCCAATAAAGATTTTGACATGATTTTATTTCCAAATAAGAGACATGGTTATGGAGATATGACAAACTACATGACAAGAAAACGTTGGGACTACTTTATTACACATTTGCGTAATGAAGTTCCGCCAAAAGAATTTGATTTAGCAAATTTTAATTAATAAAAAAGCCGCTCATCTGAGCGGCTTTTTTATTTATTGTCACATTGAGTTTTAGATTATTAGTTTTCAACTCCGCTCGAACAGACAATAAGATGTTTTTATTTTATAAAATACGCTTTCTTTATATAATCTACTTTTGGAAATTTTTCTCTTAAATATGTATTTCCAAACTTTGCTATTGAATCTTGCTTTCTTCCTAATCTATCACCGTAACCATCATAAAATTTTAATATATTTTCTTTCCCAGCAATTACTTTTGCAATTACTGGAAAACCAGTAACTCCTGGTCCTTTATAAGTATCTAAACGGTGATTGTCTTTTAAATTGATATACAATTGATTGGACCTTGTATTTGCACCTCCTCTAGCAAATGAAATTGACATCGCTTCGTTTTTGGCAAGTACTGGTTCGTCATCAATCTTATTGTCTCTCCAACGGTTATTGATAATACTATCGTTATGAATACCGAATTGCGCTACAAAATTGGGCACCACTCTAAAAATAGCAACATCATCATAATAACCATATTTAATCAATTGATACAATCGGTCAACCCCTTTTGGAGACCAATCTCTTCTAGCTACAATATCAAAATTACCTTGGGTAGTTTCAAAACGCGCTTTAAACGTATTTGGTGCTTCTGCCTTTAACCATTTTTGATTGAATTTCTTTGGAGCACAAGACGCTATTAGAACGATACTTACTAAGAATAGTATTTTCTTCATTTTATAAATTTTTGTTGGTTTAATTTTTGATTTGAACAAATGTATGAAAAAGAAACTTTTAAAAATATTTTACTCTACACTTGTAGAATCAAATTTTATTTCTACATTTGTAGAGTTAATTCTAAAAACATAGAACTATGCAGTTATCAAAATCAGAAGAACAACTCATGCAATACTTATGGAAACGCAATACAGCTTTTATGAAAGACTTATTAGAGGACTTTCCTGAACCTAAGCCAGCAACAACAACTGTTGCTACGTTGTTAAAGCGCATGAACGATAAAGGTTTTATTGACTATAAGTTGTATGGGAAATCTAGAGAATATTTTCCACTAGTTAAGAAAACAGATTATTTTTCGAAACATGTAAACGGATTAATCAAAAACTTTTTTAACGATTCTGCGCCGCAATTTGCATCATTTTTCACATCGGAAACGAATCTATCTAGAGAAGAATTAGAAGAGTTACGAAATATCATTGATCAACAAATAAAAAAGAAATAAGATGTTAGTATATCTATTAAAAACTACTTTTTGTTTAGTTCTTTTTCTAGGTTTTTATCACTTAGCGTTAGAAAAAGAAAAGATGCACAGATTTAACAGATTCTATTTATTAGGAAGTATTGTTGTTGCTTTTTTGATTCCGAGTTTTACAATTTCAGTAGCTCCTACAGAATTTATTGAACCTGCTCAATTTCAATATCAAATGACTGAACAAATGCAAACTTCAGATATTGTATTCGCTAAAGAGACCGAAATCAATTATATGAATTATGTTGTTGGTCTGTATTTATTAATCAGTACAATTTTATTCATCTATTTTATAAGAAATTTATATAAAATCTTATCAAAAACAAGAACAAACGAAAAGGTAAATTATTACACAGCAACTGTTATTTTACTGAAAGAAAAGATTTTACCGCATACATTTTTAAAATACATATTCATCAATAAAAATGAATATACAAATGACACATCAGAACAGTTAATATTAACGCACGAGTTAGCACATGTACAGCAAAAGCATTCTATAGATGTCCTTTTTATTGAATTATTACAAATTGTGTTTTGGTTTATCCCCATCTTTAAATTATACAAAAAAGCGATTCAGTTAAATCACGAATTTTTAGCGGATGATGCTGTACTAAAATCACACAAAAACATTTCTGAGTATCAATATGTATTATTAAATACAACTGCTCTGCAAAACAATATTTACTTGGCCAGTAATTTAAATTATTCACTCACAAAAAAACGATTACTTATGATGACAACACCGAGTTCCAAAACAAAAATCCTACTTAAAAAACTACTGGTATTTCCATTAGTTGCAGGATTTATCTTTGCCTTTGCTCAACGAGTTGAAGCACAAGAGAAGAAAAATGAAAAACCTCAAGTTGTAGAGGTTGTAACAAAAGACAAAGGCATTTCTAATGAAGAAATGAATGAGTATAAGAAGTTAATGACTAATGCAACAAAATCTAGAATATTTAAACAAAAAGATATTCTAAAAATGCAAGGTTTATACAGAAAAATGTCCTTAAAACAGCAAAACTCAGTTGAGGATGTTTATGCCATTGTTCCGCCAATGCCTCCAATTTATTACAAAAAGAAAATACCTACAGTAACACAATTTAACTCATGGAAAAACAAAGAGAAATTTGCTTTATGGATTGACAGAAAAGTAGTGAGCAATGCTGTTTTAAATAATTATAAAAATACAGACTTTTCATACTATTTTAACAGTTTTGTTTACAACAACGCAAGAAGCAAACGTTTTCCACAAGAGCATCAAGTACATCTTTACACTCATATTGCCTTTAAAAAAATGAAAGAAAAAGAAGCGCAAGAAAATAAAAACATTGTTAGAATTGCAGTGAACAAAAAAGGAGAATTATTAGTGAATAGCAATATTACCTCTATCAATAAATTATCAGATGCTTTAGACAAAATTAATCTAGACAGAAAAAAAGCTCATGCATTAATTATTACTGATAAAAAAACAAAAAAAGAAGATGTTTTAAAAATTAAAAAAATACTTAGAGAGAATAGAATTTATAGAATAACTATCAATGATAAATTGTTGCCTCCCCCACCTCCAATGGATATTGTTATTACTTATAAAAAATTAGCAGAAAAAATTCAAAAAACAAGTAAAAACAGAAAAGCAAATGTGATTTATTTAAATGAGTTGTATAACAAAATGAATGCTTCTCAAAAAAAGCAAGTCACAAAACCTTCAAGAATACTTCCTCCTCCTCCACCAAAACCAGTAAAAAATAAAGTGAAAGAAATAGAGGAAACTCCTGAAGTAGTTGAAGTAGAAGAAGTTGAGATTGTTAATGAAAGAGAAGTTATAGAAGAGAAAGAAGTTATTGAAGAAAAAGAAATTATTGAAGTTCAAGAGCTAAAAGAAGTTGATGAAATTATTGAGGTAATTGAATCTGATTCGAACATAAATAAAACCAAAAAAGTTCGTATTCCACCTCCGCCTCCACCATTAAAGAAAAATGCGACTAAAAAAGAAATAAGACGCTATAACAAAGCTTATAAAATTTGGAAAGAGAAAGTGAAAAATATTCCTCCACCAAAAAAACAATAATAATTAAAGCCACTCAAATGAGCGGCTTTTTTATGTAACATTTTTAGCATAATAGCGTTCTAATAGCATACGAATGTCACTTCGAGTGATTTTCGACTTTAGGAGAAAATTGTATCGAGAAGTTTTTATGTGTTCTCGATACAAATTTTTTCGTTCCTCAGAAATTCACTCGAACTGACAAAAACAACTATTATGTTAAAACGATTTTTTCTTGCTTGCTCTGGTGTAGACACCAATATAATTACTAATTGTTCTAACGGAGAACAAAACAAATATGTCGGAATTGGCGCTACAGTTTTTTTTACTGCTGTAATGGCATTTATTGCTTCTAGTTACGCTTTATACACCGTTTTTGACAATTATTTTATTGCCGCCATTTTCGGATTGATTTGGGGATTATTAATTTTTAATTTAGATCGATTTATCGTTTCAACCATTAAAAAAAGAAACAATAAATGGAAAGAAATAGCACAAGCAACTCCAAGAATTATCTTGGCTATTATTATTGCAGTGGTAATTTCTAAACCATTGGAATTGAAATTATTTGAGAAAGAAATCAATCAGGTGTTATTAACCGAAAAAAACCAAATGACACTGGATAATAAAGCTCAGATTGCGCAACAATTTACTCCAGAAATTAAGCAAACAAATCAAGAAATAGCTGCGTTAAAAAACGAAATTTCTATCAAAGAAAAAGAAACAGATGCTTTATACGAAACCTACATTTCAGAAGCTGAAGGCAGAAAAGGAACTTTACTAATAGGTAAAGGACCCGTATATGCTGAGAAAAGACAAAAACACGATGCTGCGTTAGCAGAATTAAAACAATTAAAGATTGCGAATAACAATAAAATTCAGGCTAAAGAAGCACATTTAGCTAATTTAGTAACAGCACAAAAAAATCTAGAATCTAAAACACAACCCATCATTACCAATTTTGATGGCTTAATGGCTCGAGTTAACGCCCTAGGAAAACTACCTTTTATTCCTTCATTATTTATTTTCTTGTTGTTTTTAGCAATAGAAACTTCTCCAATTTTTGCAAAATTAATCGCTCCGAAAGGAGAATTTGATTATAAATTAGAAGATGAAGAATCTGCTATTAAAAATTGGGTTGCTCAAAAAGTAAATCAACGAGATGAAATGTTACATACAGATATCATCATCAACAAAAAAGTATACGATGACATTTCTGAAGAAGAAGAACTCTATAACTATAAAAGAAAAAAAGCAAGAGAATTAATGCAATTGCAAGCCGATGCTTTTTACAAGAAGCAGCAAAAAATGTTGTAACTTCATTACGAGTGAAATGAAGTAATCTTTTTATTAATATGAGATTGCTTCAGTCATTCTTCCTTCGCAATGACAATAACTACTCTTTCTCAGACATTTTCTTCACGTAATCTGTAATAATTACAATCTGTGTAGGTCCAACTTTCCCTTCAATATATTTAGCGTTTTCCCTATCCAAAGAAATTCTACGAACTGCAGTTCCTTGTTTGGCAACCATGCTTGAACCTTTTACTTTTAGGTCTTTTATTAAAACAACAGAATCTCCTGCCTCTAAAATTGCACCATTTGCATCTCTGTGAATAATTTTTTCGCTTTCCTCTAAATGATCTCCAGTTTCTTTTGCAAAACGCAAATCATCATCTTCTAAATACATCATATCAAGTAAATCTTGTGGCCAACCTTCTTTTCTTAAGCGAGATAGTAGTCTCCAAGCAACTACTTTTACAGCTCTGTGTTCGCTCCACATAGAATCATTTAAACAACGCCAATGATTTGCATCTGTGTTTTCTGGATTGTCAATTTGATCAATACACGTTTCACAAGCTAGTAAACTTCCGTCTACTCCACCTCCACCAGTCAACGTAGGTTTGACTTCATAAATGGATAAATTTGTTGTTGAAGTACATAATTCACATTGGTTCCCGCTTCTATCTTGTAATTCTTGTAATAAACTCATGTTGTAATTTTAGTTGTACAAAAGTACATTATTAATTGAATAACGCTAATTAATTTCTAACGATGTGAACTGAAAAGAATCACCATTAAAAAGTCCTTTATCACTTAATTTTAAAGACGGAATTACCAACAACGCCATAAATGATAAACTCATATAAGGCGCAAGCAACTTGCTTCCCATTTCTTTAGCCATTGTATCTAGTTCTGCATATGCTTTGCCTATTTCTAATGCTGTCTTATCAGACATAATTCCAGCTACTGGCAATGAAACAATTTTTTCTTCGGATTCAATCACAGCAGAAACTCCCCCTTTATTTTTGATAATTAGATTGACTGCTTTACAAATCATTTCATCAGAAACTCCAACTGCAATAATGTTATGAGAATCGTGCCCAACAGAACTTGCAATTGCACCTTCTTTGATTCCGAAATTTTTGATAAATGCAATTGCTGGTTTTGTGTTTTGATAACGATTAACAACCGTCATTTTTAGCACGTCCTTTTCTGTATTAGAAACTAAGTTTCCGTTTTCAATGAATGAATCAACTTCAATTTCATTGGTCACCAATTCGCCATCCAAAGCTTCAATAACTCGTATCTTTTTTGCAGCTGATTTAAATTCAAAATCAGAAATCTTTTTAAAATCAGTATTAAAATTATTCAACACTTCAAAATCTACTGACTGCACAAAACTCTCTCCGTTTTTAGCAACCAATTCACCATTAATATACGTTTCTAAAACTTTAAATTTTTCTAGATCTTCAACGATAATAAAATCTGCAGCATCATTTTTTTTCAACAAACCAACATCTAATTTATAATGCCTCACAGGATTTACACACGCCACTTGCAACACTTTAAAAACATCAATTCCTTTTGCTACAGCACGTTCACATAGTTGATTGATATGCCCCAACAATAAATCATCTGGGTGTTTATCATCTGAACAAAATAGCATGTTTTCATAATGTTCTGGCAATAAATCTATCAAGGCTTCAAAATTTTTGGCTGCACTTCCTTCACGAATAATCACTTTCATTCCTTTTTGTAGCTTTTCTAAGGCTTCGTCATAGGTAAAACACTCATGGTCTGTAGAAATTCCTGCTGCAATGTATTTGGTAATATCATCACCTCGTAAACCTGGAGCATGGCCATCAATGGGTTTGTTATTGTTTTTTGCATGCTGAATTTTTTTCAACACCTCTTCATCATCAAACAACACGCCTGGGTAATTCATCATTTCTGCTAAATAGTTGATGTCTGGGTTTTCCATCATCAATTTTATATCATCAGAATTTATGATAGCTCCAGCACTTTCAAAAGGTGTAGCAGGCACACAAGACGGGGCGCCAAAATTAAATTTTAACGGAACTTTCTTTCCGTTTTCAATCATAAATTCAACGCCTTTTACACCCAAAACATTGGCTATTTCGTGCGGATCTGAAACTGTTGCAACAGTTCCGTGGAGAACGGCAATTTTTGCAAATTCAGACGGAACTAGCATCGAACTTTCAATATGAATATGCGCATCTACAAAACCAGGAAGTATATAATTTTCTACTGTATGATTGACTTCTCTAATTGAACTTATTTTTCCGTTTTTAATGTCAATCTCTCCTTTGAATATTTTTCTATTTTGTATGTCAACAATGTTTCCTTGTACAATCATAAGTTTGTTTTACTGCTTACAAAGCTACAAAGAAAACCTTTTATATAGCGTTGTCTATTGAGCTACAAACAATTACATAATAC
Source organism: Polaribacter sp. (assembly GCA_023254055.1). Lineage (GTDB taxonomy): Bacteria > Bacteroidota > Bacteroidia > Flavobacteriales > Flavobacteriaceae > Polaribacter. The sequence goes on along the minus strand of JALQYN010000096.1, from coordinate 11,306 downwards.
AATATTAACCAAGTATTCGCATATGTTACGATAAAGCAAGTTAGTATGCTATAATATCTAGAGATTTACTTATTTTTAACTTATGGATAAAATCGAGCAAATTAGTAATGAATTCATTGAGAAAAACACCAATTTTATTGAGTTGATTTCTGAAATTAAAACACATTTTTCTGATGATGTTGTAGTTGTACCTATGCGTCATCATCATGATTTTCCAAATCCAAAAGTGAAATCAGATTCAACATTATTATTAATGCCTGCTTGGAATCCGAGTAAAACAGCTGGTGTAAAAATTGTTACGATAAGTCCAGAAAATGGTCAATTTGACTTGCCTTCAATTCAAGGAACTTATATTTATTTGGACGCCATAAAAGGATCTATCAAAGCAATTTTAGAGGCAAAAAGTTTAACCGCAAAAAGAACAGCAGCTACATCAGCTTTGGCTTCCTCTTTTTTATCCAAAAAAAATGCTACTTCATTATTAATGGTAGGCACAGGAGCTTTATCTAAAAATTTAATCAAAGCGCACGCTGCTGTAAGACCTATTACAAAAGTGTATGTCTGGGGGCGAAATTTTGAAAAAGCAAAAGCCATATGTAATGCATTAAAACATGAGAAATTTTCAGTGACTGCGATACAAAAAATCGAAGAAAAAATTTCTGAAGTAGACATTATTTCTTGTGCAACACTATCAAAAGAGCCATTGATTATTGGTAAACATTTAAAACCAGGGCAACATATCGATTTAGTTGGCGCTTATAAAAAAGACATGCGAGAAGCAGATGATGAAGTAATTATGAAAGCGACCGTTTTTATTGATACTTTTCAAGGCGGGTTAAAAGAAAGTGGCGATATTGTAATTCCGTTGCAAAATGGCACTCTGAAAGAAGAAGACATCAAAGCAGATTTATTTCAATTGTGTAATCATCAAAAAGATGGACGCTTCTCAGATTCAGAAATTACACTTTTTAAATCAGTTGGACATGCAATAGAGGATTTAGCTGCTGCAAATTATTTTTACAACAAGTTTACACATGAGTAAAACCTATCAAAACATACTTTCAAAAACCAAATTATCTCCCAACAAAGATTGGCTGAAAATTAAAACGATTGACATGCATACTGGTGGCGAACCTTTACGTGTTATTGTTGATGGATTTCCAGAAGTAAAAGGAAATTCCGTCTTAGAATATAGAAGGTATTGCAAAGAAAACTTTGACCATTTAAGAACAGCATTACTTTTTGAACCTCGTGGTCATGCAGATATGTATGGTTGCATTTTAGTGCCCCCAAATGATGATGGTGCAGATTTTGGAATTGTTTTTTTACACAATGAAGGATATTCTACCATGTGTGGACATGCAATCATTGCTATTTCTACTTTAGCAGTTGAAATGAAATGGATTGACGTAAAAGAAGGAGAAAATATTATTAACATTGATGTTCCTTGTGGCCGAATTACTTCTTTTGCAAATGTGAAAAACGGAAAAGTAACTGGAATTCGTTTTCATTGTGTACCAAGTTTTGTAGTTGGATTAGATAGAACTATTGATATTGAAGGATTAGGGAAAGTAACCTACGATTTAGCTTATGGAGGTGCCTTTTATGCCTATGTTGACATGGCTAAAAATAATTTTGATTTCGATTTAGGGGTGGATTCTTATAGAATTTTAATTAGTAAAGGAATGGATATTAAACATGCCGTTATGAAAGCTGATAAAGAGATTCTACATCCATATGAAAAGGATTTAAGTTTTTTATATGGAACCATTTTTATAGATAGCAACAAACAAGACTCAGGTGCAGACAGCAGAAATGTATGTGTTTTTGCAGAGGGAGAAGTAGATCGAAGCCCTACAGGATCAGGAGTTTCTGGCAGAATGGCAATTCATAAAGCAAGAAAAGAAATTGATTTTGGAGAAACAATGGCCATTGAAAGTATCACAGGTTCCATTTTTAAAGGCTCCGTTATTACTGAAGAAAATTATGGTCCATTTACTGCAGTGATTCCGCAAGTTGAAGGAACCGCGCACATTACAGGAATGCATACTTTTATCATTGACCCAGAAGACCCAATGAAAAACGGATTTATACTTAGATAATGAAAAAATCGATTTACATTTTAGTGATGGTTTTCTTTTTTAGTTGTGTTAAAGAACAACAAAAAAACTACTTAAGTTTTAGTGAGAATATTTTAAACTACACAATAACTCCAAAAGAAAAACTTGACAAATCTGGCTTAATGTTTTCTGATCAAGGAGCTTGGTTTGCTTATAGTTTTCCTGACTCTACTAATATTAAAAGTTTTGCAGGACCATTTCTTTTGACACAACAAAATGGAGTTTGGGCTAGTGCTTCTCTAGTGAATATTGTATTTGACAACGTTAAGTGGAACTCTCATTCTAAAACTAGTTATAATAGTCATTTAGTCCAAGTCTATACATCAAATGAATTAGAGTTAAAACAGGAGTTGGTGTTTTCTTCTGGGCACACAGCAATGATCAATACTACAATAAAAAACATAAGTAGTAAAAGAGTTCCAATAACTTATCATTTTAAAAATGAAAAAATCTTGGCTGACGGATTGAAACTCTCTTCAACAAAAAACATACTATACATAAACTCCACTAAATCTAATGCGCTTGGACATGTTATTTTTCCAGAAAACACAAGAATATCAGCAAATGATAGTTTATACACTTCTATAAAAAACAGGGTATATTTAGAACCAAAGGAAGTAAAGGAATTTACTGTTTCGCAAACTTTTATTTTCCCAGAATATTCTTGGGAAAGTGAATTGAAATCAATCCAAAACACAACTTTTAACGTTGTTTTAGAAAGTAGAAAAAAAGAAAAGAATAACCAGTTACAATCAGTAATTGAAAACAGGAAAACCCAGTTTGAAGAAGAAAAATATGCAGAGGTTTTGGCTAAATCACTTTTAACCCTTCAAAATAATTGGCGAATTCCGGCTGGAGAAATCAAACATGAAGGTTTATTTCCGAGTTATCATTACAAATGGTTCAATGGCTTTTGGTCATGGGATTCTTGGAAACATGCAGTTGGATTATCTTATTACAATACCAAATTAGCAAAAGAACAAATCAAGTTATTATTTGAATTTCAAAAAGAAGATGGTTTTGTGGCTGATTGTGTTTTTAGAGATACCACAATAGAGAAACATAATTATAGAGATACAAAACCACCATTGTCAGCTTGGGCTGTTGCAAAAATTTACGAAAAAGACAATGATATATCGTTTGTCAAATACATGTATCCAAAATTAAAATTATATCACAAATGGTGGTATAAAAAAAGAGATCATGATCAAGATGGAATATGCGAATATGGCTCGACTGACGGAAGTTTAATAGCTGCCAAATGGGAAAGCGGCATGGACAATGCCATCCGTTTTGACAATTCTAAAATTGTAAAAAATGAAGAAAGAGCATATTCTATCAATCAAGAATCTGTTGATTTGAACGCCTATTTATATGCTGAAAAACTGTACCTAGCTCAATTAGCTACTGCTTTAAATAAAGATGACGATGCACAAAAACTAACCAACGAAGCAACTATTTTAAAAACTAAAATTCAAACTCAGTTTTACGATACAAATGATGGCTGGTTTTATGACACCTCTTTAGATGGAAAAACGTTTATCAAAGGAGAGGGAAGCGAAGGCTGGACAGCTCTTTGGGCAAAAGCCGCAAGTCAAGAACAAGCGAAAGCTGTTAAAGAAAAGATGATGAACCCTAAAAAATTCTTTACCAAAGTACCCTTTCAAACCATGAGTGCTGATCATGAAAAATTCAACCCATTAAAAGGGTATTGGCGTGGTCCAAATTGGTTAGATCAAGCGTATTTTGGAGTTGTAAGTTTACGCAACTACGGGTTCAATGATGAGGCAAATAAAGCTACAATTCTAATTTTAAGAGGAGCAGAAGGTGTTTTAGGAAGAGGGACGTCAATCAGAGAAAACTATCATCCTTTAACTGGAAAAGGCTTGAATGCAAAAAATTTTAGCTGGAGCGCAGCACATATAATTATGCTTCTACAAAAAGATTAATATGAATTACAATCAAATAAAAATAACATCAAAAAAAGCAGAAGAAATTCTGTTTGAATTGTATAACATCAAAGGAACAGCTTCTGAATTGCCTGGAGAAATTGATTTTAATTTCAAAATACAAACGACCAATTCTGAAGGCTATATTCTAAAAATATCTCGACCAAATGAGAACGAAAACTATCTAGATTTTCAACAAAAATTATTGCAATATGTTGAGTCAAACGGGCAAAATTTAATAGCCCCAAAAGTAATTCAAGATAAAAACGCAAATGCTATTTCTACAATCACTGATGATTTTGGGAACAAAAGAAAAGTTCGTTTACTTACTTGGATTTCTGGTAGAGTTTTAAGTTCTGTAAATCCGCAGTTAGATGATTTACGTTTTAGTTTAGGGGAAAAATGCGGTTTGTTAACCAAATCCTTAGAAGGTTTTGAGCATACAGAAGCACATCGAGAACTTTCTTGGGATGTTGCAAAATCATTGTGGACAAAGGAACACCTTCATCTGTTTTCGAAAGAAGAAAAAGAAATTATCGCTTTTTTTCAGAAGCAATTTGAAACTAAAAAACCATCCTACAATTTGTTACGAAAATCGGTAGTTCATAACGATGCAAATGACAATAATGTAATTGTTTCAGAAGACTTCCAAAATCCAACTGTAAAAGCCGCAATCGATTATGGCGATGCCATATATACTCAAATTATTAATGATGTTGCAATTGCTTGTTATACAAATATAAACCATCAAAATCCTTTAGATGCCGCATTGCCAATTGTAAAAGGTTATCACTCAATTTTTCCTCTTGAAGAAGAGGAATTGTCACATTTATACAATGCAATTGCAATGCGTTTGGTAATCTCTGTTACAAAATCTGCTATTAATAAAATTGAAGAGCCAAATAATAAATACCTACTTATTAGCGAAAAACCTGTTTGGAACATCTTAAAAAAATGGAGAGCAATTCATCCTGATTTTGCTGAATTCAGTTTTAGGTCTGCTTGTGGATTTACTGCACATCCAAATGAAAAAAAATTCGAAAAATGGGCAACTAAAAACACGTTTTTATTATCGGATTTGTTTCCTACAATCCACAAAAATGAAGTACATCATATAGACATGAGTGTTTCAAGTAAATGGATTGGGCATCAACAAGATTTTAATAATTTAGATGTATTACAATTCAAAATTGATCAATTACAAAAAGAAGTTCCAACGAAGATTATTGCAGGGGGTTATTTAGAACCAAGAGCATTATATACTTCTACAGCCTATGAAACAATTGGGAATAGAGGAAGAGAAAGTAGAAGCATTCACTTAGGGATTGACTATTGGCTGCCAGAATACACACCCATTTATGCACTTTTTGATGGTGAAGTTGTCATTGCCATAAATGACGCTGGCGAAAAAGAATATGGTGGCTTGGTGGTTTTAAAACATCAAACAGAAGAATTTGTTTTTTATACATTGTACGGACACAACACTGTTGAAAGTGCCACTAAAAATAAAGTTGGAGATTACATAAAAAGAGGAGAAAAAGTAGCTGAATTGGCCAACTATCCTGAAAACGGTAATTGGGCACCTCATTTACATTTTCAAGTGTTATTGTCTTTATTTGATTACAAAACTGATTATCCTGGAGTTGCATATTTAAGTCAGATTGACGTTTGGAAAAGTGTTTGCCCTAATCCAAATTTATTGTTTAAATCGGATGCTTTAAAAGAAAAAAATGGTATTTCTAATGAAGAAATCATCAACTTCAGAAAGCAGCATTTAGGTAAAAGTTTAAGCTTACAATATAATACCCCGATTAAAATGATTCGGGGAGCGGGTCAATATTTAATGGATCAATTCGGAAATAAATATTTAGATACTGTAAATAATGTGGCGCATGTTGGACATGAAAATTATGCTGTTGTAAAAGCCGGACAAGCACAAATGGCTTTGATCAATACCAATACTAGGTATTTACATGAAAACATCAATCAACTTGCTAAAGAAATCATAGAAACCTTACCTAAAGAATTAAATGTGTTTCATTTTGTCAATTCGGGTAGTGAAGCCAATGAATTGGCTATCAGAATGGCAAAAGCAGTAACTGGCGAAAAAGATATCATTGCAAGTGAAGTTGGTTATCATGGAAACACCAATATGTGTGTGGATATTTCTTCCTATAAGTTTGATGGAAAAGGCGGAAATGGAGCTCCAGAAAACACACACATTTTTCCACTACCAGATTCTTTTCGAGGAGAGTACCGTGGCAAAAATACTGCTGTTGAGTATGCAAAAGAAGTTCAAAAATGTTTGGATACAATTCAACAAAAAGGAAGAAATGTTGCTGCATTTATTATTGAACCCATTATTAGTTGTGGAGGTCAAATTGAATTGCCTGAAGGGTTTTTATCAGAAGCTTATCGGCTGATTAGAAAAGCAGGAGGGATTTGTATTTCTGACGAAGTACAAACAGGTTGTGGTCGAATGGGAAAAACATTTTGGGGGTTTCAACTACACCATGTAACTCCTGATATTGTTACCATTGGAAAACCTTTAGGAAATGGTCATCCTATTGCGGCTGTAGCTTGCACGCAAGAAGTTGCAGAGGCTTTTGCAAACGGAATGGAATACTTTAATACATTTGGAGGAAACCCAGTTTCATGTGCTATTGCAACAGAGGTATTGAAAACTGTAAAACGAGAGAAGCTACAAGAAAATGCATTAAAGGTTGGTGAATTTTTAAAATCTGAATTGCAACAACTTTCAAAAGAATTTCCAATTATTGGTGATGTTCGTGGACAAGGATTGTTCTTAGGGATTGAGTTGGTAGATGCAGCTTTAAATCCGTTAGCAAAACAAACTGCCTATTTGGCAAATAGAATGAAGGAGCACGGGATCTTAATGAGTACTGATGGCCCCGATAACAATGTGTTAAAAATAAAACCTCCACTTATTTTTACAATAAAAAACGCAACAGAATTAATTTTTTATTTACGTAAAATATTTGCAGAAGATTTTATGTCTCTAGAAAATAAAATATAAACCTTACATTTATAATCTTTTAAAAATTAAACACTACTACTATGCGTAAAATTTTAGCTTTAATTACAATCATTTCTTTTTCGTTGAATTCATTTTCACAAAAAAAAGACACCAAATGGGATGTGAACAATCCTCATGAAGATTGGAAATACACCTCATTTAATTTAAAGACCAATGAAGGAACTTGGATGAACTTAGATGTAAGTCCAGATGGAAAAACCATTGTTTTTGATTTGCTAGGTGATATTTACAAAATGCCTATTTCTGGTGGAAAAGCAACCATTTTGCGTTCTGGTTTGGCGTATGAAGTGCAACCAAGGTTTAGTCCAAACGGAAAATACATTTCTTTTACAAGCGATGCTGAAGGTGGTAATAATATTTGGGTAATGACTGCAGATGGACAAAATGCAAAATCTATCACAAAAGAAAAATACCGATTACTAAACAATGCGGTTTGGACACCAGACGGAGAATCGTTGGTTGCTCGTAAACACTATACTTCTACACGATCTGTCGGTGCAGGAGAAATGTGGCAATATCCTCTTTCTGGTTCAGCAGGCTTGCAATTAACCAAAAGAAAAAATGATCAGCAAGATGTAAACGATCCTTCAATTTCTTCAGATGGAAAATATTTGTACTACGCAGAAGATATGTATCCTGGCGGAGCATTTAACTACAATAAAGATCCGAATAAACAAATTTATGTGATCAAACAATACAATTTTAAAACAGGTAAAATAAAACAAGTAACTGGTGGACCAGGTGGAGCAGCAAGGCCTATAATTTCTAAAAACGGAAAATTCTTAGCTTTTGTAAAACGCATAAGAACCAAATCTGAATTATATATTCATGAATTAGAAACTGGAAAAGAATGGCCAGTGTATGAAGACCTAAGCAAAGACCAACAAGAAGCTTGGGCTGTTTTTGGAGTGTACCCACATTTTTCTTGGACAAATAATGATTCAGAAATCGTTTTTTGGTCTGGAGGAAAAATTAATAAAATTAATATAGACACAAAGCAGCTTACAAACATACCTTTTCAAGTAAACGAAAAAATAAAATTAGCTAAAACACATCGCGTAAAAAGAAAAGTTTTTGAAGAAAGTTTTACTTCAAAAATGATCAAAGATGCTAAAACTTCACCTGACGGAAAAACACTTGTATTTACTTCTTTAGGACATATCTACAAAAGAGAAATGCCTAACGGAACTCCACAAAGAATAACAAATTTAACTGATTTTGAAGGGGAACCTAATTTTTCTCCTGATGGCACCTCAATTGTATTTGTAACGTGGAATGATGAAAATTTAGGAGCTATTTATTCAATCAACTTAAATGGTTCTGGATTGCAAAAAATAACTACAAAAAAAGGAATTTATAGAACTCCTTCTTTTGACAATACAGGATCTAAAATTACCTACAGAAAAGAAAGTGGAAATGGAGATCAAGGATTTGATTATTCAATAGACACAGGACTTTACGTTGTAGATGTTGATGGAAAAAATCCAAAAAAGATTGCAGACGGAGGAGAATTCCCGATGTTTTCTCCAAACAATAAAAGAATCTATTTTCAAACAGGTGGTTCTTTTATGGGAGGCTTAACAAAACGTTTAAAGAGTGTTGATTTATCAGGAAAAAATGAAAGAAGTCATTTTGTTTCTAAACTTGCTAATAGATTAGTACCAAGTAAAGACTTTAAATGGGTTTCATTTATCCACTTACATAAATTATATGTGGCACCATTTATTCATAATGGAAGTGAAATCAACCTAGATGGAAATACAAAATCTTTCCATGTAGAAAGTTTATCGGATAATGCAGGAATCAACTTACATTGGTCTTCTAATAGTGATAAAGTTCATTGGACATTAGGGGACGAATATTTCACAAAAAGTATCGTAAATAACACAACAGATCCGTTTGCTAAAAGCAACTTAACTGCAGATTCAGCTAGTGGAATAAAAATCGGGCTTACAGCAAAATCTGATGTTCCAGAAGGAAGAGTTGCATTTACAAATGCGCGCTTAATTACCATGAAAGGGAAACAAGTTATAGAAAACGGAACCATTGTTGTTTACAAAAATAAGATAGAGAAAATCGGAAATTCAAGCTCAGTGAGTGTTCCTTCAGATGCAAAAGTGTATGACATGAAAGGCAAAACCATCATGCCAGGAATTGTAGATGTACATGCACATGTTGGAGCTTTTAGAAATGGATTAAGTACACAAAAACATTGGCAATTTTATGCAAATTTAGCCTATGGAGTTACAACCTCTCATGATCCTTCTGTAAATACAGCAGCTGCATTTACTTTAGAAGAATTACAAAAAAGCGGGCAAACTGTTGGGCCAAGAATGTTTTCAACAGGATTTATTCTATATGGTGCTGAAGGAGATTTTAAAGCGGTAGTAAACAACCTAGAAGATGCGCGATTTGCTATCGCTAGAACAAAAGCATTTGGGGCGAAATCTGTAAAAAGTTACAATCAGCCTAGAAGAGAACAACGTCAGCAAATTATGCAAGCGGCAAGAGAATTAGGGGTGAATGTAGTTCCAGAAGGAGGTTCAAACTTCTTTACAAATATGAGTATGATTTTTGATGGCCATACAGGAATTGAACATAACATTCCTGTTGCACCAGTTTATAAAGATGTGTTGTCTTTATGGAAAAACAGTAATACAGGATACACACCAACTCTGATTGTAAATTATGGTGGAATGAGCGGTGAATATCAATGGTATCAAAAAACAAATGTTTGGGAAAATAAAAAATTATTAAAATATACACCTAGACATATGATTGATCCTCGATCAAGACACAGAACTATGGTACCTGATGAAGAGTACTACAATGGCCATATGTTAACTTCTAGAGCTGTAACCGATTTGTCTAAATTAGGTGTAAAGGTAAACTTAGGAGCACATGGTCAATTACAAGGTTTAGGGGCACATTGGGAATTATGGATGTTGCAACAAGGAGGAATGTCTAATCATGAAGCATTAATTGCTGCGACAATTAATGGAGCAGATTATTTAGGAATGGCAGATGAAATAGGCTCTTTAGAAAAAGGAAAATTAGCAGATTTAATTGTAATGGATCATAATCCTTTAGAGAATATTCTACATACAAATTCTATATCGTTTACAATGGTTAATGGGCGTTTATACGATACAAGTACCATGAACGAAATTGGAAATTACAATAAAAAGAGAAGTCCATTTTATTGGGAAAGTGGAAACTACAACCAAGGCGTTCCTTTAAATTTAGAAACCAACAGTTTTACAATTCCAACGTGTAGTTGCCACTAATAAAAATCATTACTTATGAAAAAATTATTATTTATTTCCATTGCTTTTTTAATCATTTCTTCTTCTTCAACTTCTTCAGAAGAGCAAGACAAAAAGGCTATTTTAGCAATTATGGATGCTCAGCAAATTGCTTGGTCTAAACACGATTTAGAAGGCTTTATGCAAGGGTATTGGAAATCTGACTCGTTAAAGTTTTATGGAAGCAACGGGGTAACTCTTGGGTGGGAGAAAACCTTAGCCAATTATAAAAGAGGATATCCTACTCCAGATCATTCTGGAACATTAAAATTTAAGATCAATGACATTTCTAAAATCAATGAAGGCGCTTATTTTGTGATGGGAGAATATCATTTAACTAGAAAAGTTGGAGATGCCAATGGAATTTTTATGATCATCTTTAAAAAGATCAATGGTGAGTGGAAAATTATTGCCGACACTTCTTCATAATATGAAACCGATTGTTAGAGTTGCAACAAAAGATGACTTGCCAACTTTAAATAAATTTATGGATGGTTTGGTTGATGCCGAACGACCTATGGATGTGACGATTAAAGATGGCAAAGTAATCTATTATGATTTAGAAAGTTTTATAACCAGTGATGATGCTGTTCTATATGTTGTAGAAATTAATGGTGAATTAGTTGCTTCTGGTTATGCTAAAATAAAGCCTGATAGAGTTTACTTAAAACATGACAAACATTCATATCTAGGTTTTATGTATGTGCCAGAAAAATACCGCGGCAACGGTTATAATAAATTAATCATAGATGCTTTATTAGCTTGGAGTAAAGCAAAAAACATTCATGAAATTCGTTTGGATGTGTATGATTCTAATCCATCAGCTATTAGAGCTTACGAAAAAGCTGGTTTTAAAAAACACTTGCTTCACATG
>JALQYN010000091.1 GCA_023254055.1 Polaribacter sp. | reverse complement strand
TACCCAATTTAAGTCTAAAGAATTTTTTGTTCGCTTCTTCCCTAAAATCTTCCCTTTCAATATAAATTTCTCTTGAAAAAGGAACTTCTCTAACACCCGAGTTTTCATCTTCAGGATTATTTTCTGCAATTAACAGCTCTTCTTTTCCTTCAGGATAATTATCAATAATCACTTTTACAGGGTCTAAAACAGCCATTACTCTATTTGCTGTTTTATTTAAATCTTCTCTAATTTTAAACTCTAGTAATGCAACATCAATCACGTTTTCACGCTTAGAAACCCCAACAGTTTCAATAAAGTTCTTAATAGAGTTAGGGGTATAACCTCTTCTTCTTAAACCAGAAATTGTTGGCATTCTTGGGTCGTCCCAACCAGCAACAACACCCTTTTCTACCAAGGTCAATAATTTTCGCTTACTCATAATTGTATAGCTCAAATTTAAACGAGAAAATTCGCGCTGTTTTGGTTGCAATGGATACGCGTTGCTACTATATGAATATACATTTTCTTTAAACCAATCATACAACTCTCTATGAGGTTTAAATTCTAGTGAACACAAAGAATGTGATATTTGCTCAATATAATCGCTTTCACCATGTGTCCAATCGTACATTGGATAAATACACCAATCTGTACCTGTTCTATGATGAGATTTGTACATGATTCTGTACATCAAAGGGTCACGCAACAACATATTTGGACTCGTCATGTCAATTTTTGCACGCAAAGTGTGTTCACCTTCTTTAAATTTTCCGTCTTTCATTCCTTGAAACAGTTCCAAGTTTTCTTCTACAGATCTATTTCTGTATGGACTGTTGGTACCAGCTTCAGTAGGAGTTCCTTTTTGAATACGCATTTCTTCAGAAGTTTGGCTATCTACATAAGCTTTTCCATCTTTTATCAATAGGATAGCCCAATCATATAATTGTTGAAAATAGTCTGAAGAGTACAACTCATTTGCCCATGTATAACCTAACCAAGAAATATCTTCTTTAATGGCATCTACATATTCTTGTTCTTCTTTTGCGGGGTTTGTATCATCAAAACGCAAGTTTACAGGCGCATTGTATTTTTCTCCCAAACCAAAACTAATTCCGATTGCTTTGGTATGACCAATATGCAAATATCCATTAGGTTCTGGTGGAAAACGAAAACGCAAATTTTCTTTTGACATTCCGTTTGCTAAATCTTCTTCAATAATTTGCTCTAAAAAGTTGAGCGGTAATTTTTCTTCTGACATGTTCTCTTAAGATTGAAGCCACAAAATTAAGCAAAATAGTTGAGGTTGTTTCTATTAAAAAAGAAACCCTTTCACATTCGTTGAAAGGGTTTTTATAGCGTTAAATAGTTTAGTGTTTATAAGTTCCGTCTGGCAAAACACTTGGCAACTTATAACTAGTGTTTGTAAAGATGGCCCAAGCTTTCACATCTGTTGCCTGAACTTTAGCACTTGTATTTAATGTCCATTCATTTTGTATGTCTGTTAATCGATTTTCATTAGCTCCTAACATTGATGAAAGCACCCAAAAATTATATGTTGTTACCTGACAAGAAAAGTTACAAGTAATATCAGCATTTGTGTACCAAGCACCGACAGGATAGCTAGCAGGAGGGTTTTGAAAAACGCCTCCACGAGCTGTATTCATAGCATCGCTAATTTCTGAAGTTGCCTGAGCACTAAAAGTTGATGGATATGAAACTTGATGGCCATTTTTTGTAATAAATGCCCAAACAGATTCTAAAGCTCCATCAAAAACACCTGTATGCCCATTTGAATGCCATGTGCTATTCACAGAATCTGCACCAATGCTATAAACATTAAATCCGCTAGGAGCAATAAAAGCATCTCTTTCCGCGGTTGTTTTCCATAGAAAAATAAAGGACATTCCTGATTTTAATTGATTGTGAATTGTAGAATTATCAACAACTCCATCTTCATCGTTATCTAAATACTGAGCTAAAATGTTTGCTACATGAATTAATTTTGAATCTTCAACCTTTTTAAATGCAAAAATTGGAATGTCAAAAACAACAATTTTTCTATTTAAATCTTTAAATTGAGCGTCTGCATTAGCAACAATTTGAAAATTCGGGTCATTTCCTGGATCAATTGGAGTTGAGGTATCATTAATATGATCATTAATGATACAAGAAGATAAATTTGCAAATATTACAGCGAGGAGTAATAAATTAGTTACCTTTTTCATGTATTTCATTTGTTTATTTTTAATTATTTAATTCCAAAGTCTTCCATAACTTTAATACTTTTGTACTATGGGAATTATTCAAGTAAACAACATCAAAATTTATGCCTTTCACGGATGTTTGGATGAAGAAGCAAAAATAGGCTCTGAATACAGAGTTGATATTGAAATCAAAGCAAATTTACAAAAATCTTCAATAACAGATGAATTAATTGATACAGTAGATTATGTTCATTTAAATTTTATTGTAAAAGAAGAAATGGCAATAAGGTCTAAGCTTTTAGAGCATGTTGCTCAAAGAATTATGGACAGAATCTTTAGAGAACTTCGCTTGATTAAAAAAGCAACAATTTCTGTTGCAAAAATAAACCCACCAATTGGAGGCAATGTAGAAGATGTAAAAATTATTTTAACAAAAAAAAGGAAAGCATAAAAAAACCTTGCCTAAACAGGATTTTTCCTTAAATTTGCCAACTCAAAAGGTGTCGTGGCCGAGTGGCTAGGCAGTGGTCTGCAACACCATCTACAGCGGTTCGAATCCGCTCGACACCTCAAAAAAACGCATCAATGAATTGATGCGTTTTTTGTTTGTAGACTTTTCAAGAAAAATCCGACTTTAAAAATCACACAAAAACTCTTCAATTTGTCAGTTTTCCATAAATTTATTTACATTAGTCATCAAAATAAATTACAAGATGTTAAGTATTCTTTCTTTTGTTGGATTTACAGTTTTGGTTGCTGTTATTTCTTACTTCGCTACTCGAAACACAAACGAATCTACATCAGATGGTTATTTTTTGGGTGGCAGAAGTTTAACAGCAGGAGTAATAGCAGGATCATTACTACTAACAAATTTATCTACAGAACAAATAGTTGGATTAAACGGATCGGCTTATGAAAGTGGTTTATCTGTTATGGTTTGGGAAACCCTAGCGGCAATTGCCATGATAGCAACGGCTATATTTTTATTGCCTAGATATTTAAAAGGGGGTTTAACAACCGTGCCCGGGTTTTTAGCAAAAAGATTTGATACAACGACAAAAACACTTACTTCAGGATTGTTTTTGTCTGGATATGTTGTGGTCTTACTACCAGTAATTTTATACTCTGGAGCACTAGCAATTAGCGGAATGTTTAATGTGTCTGAATTATTAAATGTAACTCAAACACAATCAATTTGGATCTGCGTTTGGGGGATAGGAATTATAGGTTCAATTTATGCGGTTATTGGAGGCTTAAAAGCAGTAGCGGTTTCTGATTCAATAAATGCCATAGGATTACTGATTGGAGGAATCATGATTCCCGTTTTTGGTTTGATAATGATTGGAAACGGAGACATGCTCGATGGATTGTCTGTTTTAGTTATGGAGAATCCTGATAAATTTAAATCAATGGGTGGTCCAACAGACCCCGTTCCATTTTACACCATTTTTACAGGAATGATGTTGGTTCAATTGTTTTATTGGGGAACAAATCAACAAATTATTCAAAGAGCTTTGGGAGCAAAAAATTTAGCTGAAGGACAAAAAGGACTATTACTCGCCTCATTTATAAAAATATTAGGACCAATTATCGTTGTCTTACCTGGATTAATTGCATTTCATATGTTTAGTGGAGGTCTAGAAAAAGCAGATGATGCGTATCCAATGTTGGTTAACAAAGTATTACCTCCATCTTTATTAGGCTTTTTTGCAGCGGTTTTATTTGGAGCAATATTAAGTTCATTTAATAGTGTTTTAAATAGCTCTGTAACGTTGTTTGGAATCGACATATACAAGCAACACTTAAATAAAGAAGCAGATGAAAAAACAGTTGTTAAATATGGCAAATTATTTGGTGTTGTTTTGGCAATCGCTTCAATGTTTATTGCACCAATGATTGCCAACGCAGGAAGTTTATTTGCGTATTTACAAGAAATTAATGGAATCTATAGCATTCCTATATTAACCATAATTGTTGTTGGATATTTAACAAAACGAGTTCCTGCAATTGCAGCAAAAATAGGATTGCTTTCAGGGTGTGTTTTATACATCATAAGTCAATTCTTTTTACAACCCTATTTTATAAATTTTGCACTTGAAAAAGCATCAACTAGCGGCATAACAAACGCCTCAGAATTGGCCTTAATAAAAGCAAATGCATACCCACACTTTTTAGATATTATGGCAATTTTATTTGTATTAAATATTGTTATTATGTTAATTGTTGGAAAATTAAAACCAAGAAAAGAGGCATTTGTACATGAGAATACCAAACAAGTTGATATCACTCCTTGGCAGCATACACAAAAAGTAGGCCTTTTAATATGTCTGTTAGTAATTGCTATTTACATCTATTTTTCATAGCACAAAAACTTTGAAACCCTAATGAATTAGGAGGTTACTTTTTTGTTTTCATTAACAGAAAATTGTCCTTTTTTCTGCATCTTTGTTTTTATGAAAGTATACCCAATTGAAACAGGAAATTTTAAGCTTGATGGAGGCGCTATGTTTGGTGTTGTGCCTAAATCTATTTGGCAAAGAACAAATCCAGCAGACGTAAATAACTTAATTTCCATGAGTATGCGCTGTATGCTTATAGAAGACGGAGATAGATTAACATTGGTTGATACAGGACTTGGAGCAAAGCAAACAGAAAAGTTTTTTGGATATTATTATTTGTATGGAGATTTTTCTTTAGATGTTTCTCTGGCGAAATTAGGTTTTCATAGAGATGATATTACCGATGTTTTTTTAACACATTTACATTTTGACCATTGTGGAGGCGTAATCCAATGGAATAAGGACAAAACGGGGTTTATACCAGCGTTTAAAAACGCAAAAGTTTGGTCTAATGAAAGTCATTGGCAATGGGCAACAGTTCCAAACCCAAGAGAAAAAGCATCTTTTTTAACTGAAAACATTCAGCCAATTAAAGAAAATGGACAATTAAATTTTATCAAAAACGGAATCAAAGATGTTGGTTTTGACGTTTTGTATATGGACGGCCATACAGAAAAGCAAATGCTTCCTAAAATTACCTACCAAGAAAAAACAATTGTTTTTATGGCAGATTTATTACCTACAACAGGACATATTCCGCTACCCTATGTGATGGGTTATGATACAAGACCATTATTAACTATTAAAGAGAAAGCACAATTTTTAAACGAAGCTGCAGATAATGAATATTTTTTATTCTTAGAGCATGATGCTTCTACAGAAATTTGTACGTTAAAACATACAGAAAAAGGAGTACGACTTAAAGAAACGTTTAAGTTTTCAGAAATATTTAATTAGATAAGAGAGAAAAAGATGAAATTTTTAAAACCACTTTATTTTGCAAGTGTAGTTGCTATACTATTAACAGGATGTAAAACAATAAACACAATTCCTGTTCCTGAAGGAATAAACAATACTGTAATCATATCGGCAAAAAAAGCACCATTAACAAAAACTCAAAAGCAAACATGGGGCCATGCAGATTTAGCGACAGATACAATTCCGGGAATGAGTATTGAAAAAGCATATGCTTTTTTAAATGGGAAAAAAGGTATTGAAGTCGTTGTTGGAGTTGTAGATTCTGGAACAGACTTAAAGCACGAAGATTTAAGTGCAGTTGCTTGGGTTAATAAAAAAGAAATTCCGAATAACGGAAAAGACGATGATAAAAACGGATATGTAGATGACATTAACGGATGGAATTTTCTAGGGCCAGTTTTTAAAGAAAATGCAGAGGTAGAGAGAATTCTTAAAAACCCTAAGTTAGTAGATGAAGCTACGTATAAATCAATAAAAGAAGCTCAGGATAAAAAAACCAAAGAAGCATCTGCAAATAAGTTTAGATTTAATCAGATTTTACAAGCAGTTCAATTTGCAGACAAAACGATAACAGATCATTTAAAAAAGAAAACATACACCCTAGAAGATTTAAACACTATTAAATCAGACAACCCGGGTTTAATGCAAAGTGTAAATATTGCAAAACAGATGTTTGGTCTTGGACTAAATTCTCTTAGTCAAGCAATAACAGAAATAAAGAAAGAAATTAAAAACGCAGAAGACCTAATGAGTGGAGATAATCTAAAAACAGATTATAGAAAAGCTCTAGGAGATAATGCTCAAGATTTTTCAACAAAATTTTATGGCAATAATAAAACAGGGCACACTACAAAAGAAGAAGCACATGGCACACATGTTTCAGGTATAATTGCAGCTGTAAGAAACAATGGAATCGGAATGAACGGCGTTGCAAATAATGTTAAGATAATGGCCGTAAGAACAGTACCTGATGGAGATGAATATGACAAAGATGTTGCATTGGCTATTAGATACGCGGTAGATAATGGCGCAAAAGTGATCAATACAAGTTTTGGAAAATCGTATTCACCAAACAAAGAATGGGTTTTTGATGCTATAAAATATGCCGCAGAAAAAGATGTTTTAATTGTAAATGCAGCTGGAAATGATGCCAAAAACATCGACGTAAAAAAAACCTATCCGAACGATTCAAAAGATTTAAAGACAGAATTTGTTGATAATGTGATTACTATTGGAGCTATGAGTTCTGATTACAATGAGAATTTACCTGCGGATTTTACCAATTATGGAAAAATTAATGTTGATATTTTTGCACCAGGTGTTCAAATTTATTCTACAGTTCCAGAAAATGAATACGAATATTTTAATGGGACGTCAATGGCGGCTCCAGCAACAGCGGGCGTTGCTGCCTTAATCCGTTCGTACTACCCTAAATTGTCTGCAAAACAAGTAAAACATATTATTATGAACTCTGGAACTAAAATAGATTTAGAGGTAATAAAACCAGGCTCCTTTTCTCAAGACAATCCGAAAGGAGAAAAAGTTCCTTTTTCAGAATTATCTGTTACCGGAAGAATTGTTAATGCATACAACGCACTAAAAATGGCAGATAGAATGGTAAATGGAAAATAATCCTTGTATACCGAATTAGTATAATTAAAAAAAGAGCATTAGATTTACAGATGCTTTCTTAAAAAGAAATCGCAAACCAAATAAAATTAATATTATCATGAAAAAAGTTTTTCTTGTTGCACTATCATTTTCACTAATGATTTCTTGTGCACAAAACTCAAAAAATTCAACATCATCTACTAATGGGTATTGGCAACAACATGTTGATTACACAATGGATGTTGATGTAAATGTTGAGAAGTTTCAATACAGTGGAACTCAAAAATTAGTCTATACAAACAATTCTCCAGACGATTTAAACAATGTGTATTATCATTTGTATTACAATGCTTTTCAACCAGGAAGCGAAATGGACGCGCGTTTGCAAAGCATTGGAGATCCAGACGGAAGAATGGTTATTAACGAAGGAACAAGAGAAAAACCAATCTACAAAAGTAGAATTGCAATGTTAAAACCTAATGAAATAGGATATTTAAAAATTAAGTCGTTAAAACAAAACGGAAAAGACGTGAAATTTAAAGTAGCGGGTACTGTTTTAGAAGTAACATTAAATGAACCAATTAAATCTGGATCTAACGTAACTTTTGATATGGAATTTGATGGGCAATTACCTGTTCATATCCGTAGAGCTGGAAGAAATAGTAGAGACGATATTGCTATGTCTATGGCACAATGGTATCCTAAAATGGCAGAATATGACTTCGAAGGATGGCAAGCGCACCCTTATATTGCTAGAGAATTCCAAGGGGTTTGGGGAAATTTTGATGTAACTATTAGAATTGATAGAAACTATACAATTGGGGGAACTGGAAATCTACAAAACCCACAAGAAATAGGACACGGTTATGAAGACAAAACAAAGTCATTAAATGTTCCAGATACTGATAAATTAGCATGGCATTTTAAAGCTGAAAGAGTTCATGATTTTACTTGGGCTGCGGATGATGAATATGTGCACGATATTTATAAAATGGAAAACGGACCAGACATCCACTTCTTTTATAAAGACAGAGATTACAACAAAGAAAACTGGACTAAAAGTCAACCTTTAACCGCTAAAGCAATGGAGTTTTTTAGCGAAAATGTTGGACCATATCCATGGAAACAATATTCGGTAATTCAAGCTGGTGATGGAGGAATGGAATATGCTATGGCAACATTTGTTGCAGGTGGTGGAAAAAGAAGTAATATTGGAACAATTATTCACGAATTGGGACATACTTGGTTCCAACAAATTTTAGCGAATAATGAAAGTAAACACCCTTGGATGGATGAAGGATTTACTTCGTATATTTCTGGATTGGCATCAAATAAAATATTAAGAGGTGGTGATGGAAGACCTACTGGAGGAAGAAGTTATGGGGGATATTTTTATGTAGTAAAAGAAGGTATCGAAGAGCCGTTAGTTACACATTCTGATCGATTTGATTTAAACACAGCTTATAGTGTTGCCAGTTATACGAAAGGGAGTATGTTTTTAGCACAGTTAAACTATGTAATCGGAGAAGACAATGTAAAGAAAACATTAAAAAAATACTACAACGATTTTAGCTTTAAGCACCCAACACCAAACGATATTAAAAGAACTGCAGAAAAGGTTTCTGGGCTACATTTAGATTGGTACTTAAACGAATGGACCCAAACAACTCACACAATAGATTACGGAATTCAAAGTGTTGATGGTAAGAAAATCACATTAGAACGCATTGGAAAAATGCCGATGCCTATTGATGTTACAGTAACGTATGCTGATGGAACAACAGAAGATTTTAATATTCCATTACGTATGATGAGAGGAAACAAACCAACAAATGCTACAGTTATTGATGATTGGGCTTGGTCTTATCCTTCGTATTCTTTCTCCGTTTCAAAAGACATTAAAAAAGTAGAGATAGATACGTCTCAATTAATGGCGGATATAAACAGAGAAAACAATGTTTATGAAGCGTTGAATAAGAAAATGAAAAACTAAATTCAAGTTTATAAATTTAAAAAAGCGAGGTTTTTTCCTCGCTTTTTTATTTTTCAACACGTTCTATAAAGTTGTCTAAATTTAATTTTTCTTTTGGGATAAAACCTTTTAGTATTAATCCAACTCCAAAAATAATTAATAAAATACCCATGGTTTTTTTAATTCTGTAAATTACGTTTGCAGTTAGCTTCTTTTTTAATTTCTTGGCCAAGAAAATCTTTCCTAAATCAGTAATAAAATAACTAATAATGATTGAAGTAAAGTACCAAAAAATATGATTTGGGTTCATGTCTAGCGTTGGTCCAATAACTACTATTAAACCCAACCAAAACCCTAGTACACCAATATTAATAAAGTTTAAAAAGAATCCTTTAAAAAGAAGTTTTAAATAATTGTTACTTACAGGAATTTCTATAATAGGTGTGTTTTCAACTTCTTTTTTGTTTGATTTATCAAAATAAGTGATGAGCCCATAAACTACCAAAATTAACCCTCCAATAAAAAACAACCTTGGGTCGTCTTTAATTCTTTCTAATAAGTGCCTACTTCCTAGGTAAGCAATCACAATAAATGCAATATCTCCAAAGATAACACCTAGGTTAAACATTATTGCAGCTCTTGCACCTTTTAAAATGCTTGTTTGTATCAACATAAAAAACACAGGGCCAATCATAAAAGAAAGAAAGAACCCAAACAGTATTGCATTTTTTATGTCGTAAAAATCCATTTTTTAAAGATACAATTTCTTAAACATCATCAAAATCAATTATTATTTTTGAAGTTGTTGGATGTGCTTGACAAGCTAAAACAAACCCTTCTTCTACTTCTCCATCAGTTAAAATACTATTTTTAGTCATAACGGCTTCCCCCTCAATCACTTTACATAAACAACTGCTACAAACACCCCCCTGACAAGAATAAGGAGCGTCTAAATTGTTGCGTAAAGAAGCTGCTAGAATATCGTCTGTTTTGTTCATGGTAAAGGTTGTCTCTTCATCATCTAATAAAACAGTAACTTCTGTTTTACCTTCTTCAATTTCAACATTATTTTCTTCTGTTGAAGCTGTAAACAACTCAAAGTGAATTGTGTTTTCAGTAAAATTATTTTCGATTAAAGTATCTGAAACAATGTTAATCATTTCTTCTGGTCCACATAAAAAAGCAGCATCAAAAGCGATTTCATTATGAATGTTTTTAACAAAATAGTTAGTAATACCCTTGTCGATTCTTCCAAATTGAGCATCAGAAACTCTTTCTTGACTAAAAATATAATGTAAGTTAAAAGTGTTTGGATATTGTTCTAAAAGAGCGTCTAATTGATTTTTAAAAATAGTATTTGCAGCAGATTTATTTCCGTAAACCAAGGTAAAAGTAGAAGATTTTTCAGTTTCTAAAACGGTTTTAATCATTGATAAAACAGGTGTAATTCCGCTACCAGCAGCAAAAGCTAAATAGTTTTTATTTGCTTCAGGAGATAAAACAAATTTTCCTTCAGGAACAAATACATCTAGCGAATCTCCACTTTTTAATGACGTGGTTGCAAAGGTTGAAAACACACCATTTTCAACGGCTTTTACAGTAACTTTTAGTTCGTTGCTATTTGGTGAAGCACAGATAGAATAAGCTCTTCGTACTTCTTGACCATTTATGATGGTTTTTAGGGTAATATATTGTCCGGCTTTATAAGAGAATTCTCTTTTTAAATTTGCAGGAACCTCAAATACTATTGAAACTGCATCTTCAGTTTCTTTGATAACTTTTTGAATTGTTAAAGTGTAATATTTCGACATCAATCTTTATTTAAAGATGCAAAAATAGGAAACAAATCATGAAAGCTATATTTTTAAAAAGGTTAAATTTAACAAGTAATTACTTTTCTTAAAATTGAGATTAAAAAAGAAAAGCAATTTTTTTGTAACAAAAACCATATTTAAGACACTTATAACCAGTAAACAATTAACCAAGTACTTATGTTTAGACGATTTTTAAAATTAGAATGGAAACAATATTTCCGTTCATCTTATTGGCAAAAGGGAATAGCGTTAAAAATTATCATGGGCTTTTTTGCTTTGTACATGATGGCGTCTTTTCTTGTTCTAGGGGTTGGAAGTTTTTTCTTAATTAGAAAAGCGATGCCAGGCTCGGACCCTTTACAAGTAGTAAATTCCTTTTTAATTTTTGCAATTATTGGAGATTTAATTTTTAGATATCTCATGCAAAAAATGCCAGTAATGAATGTAAAACCTTTATTGGTACTTCCCATCAAGAAGAATAAACTGGTGCATTATGTATTAGGCAAATCGATGTTTTCTGCATTTAATATTTTTTCATTGTTCTTCTATATTCCGTTTACGGTTGTTTTAATAGGCCAAGACTATAGTGTATATGGAGCTTTAGGGTGGCTGTTTACAATGATTTTTGTAACACAATGTGCCAACTTTTTAAACTTCATCATTAATAAAAACAATGTCGCTTTTTGGACTTTAACGGTTTTATTATTGGGCACAATTGCTTTGCAGTATTTTAACATCTACGATATAACCATTCATAGTCAATCCGTTTTTGATGGTATTTTTGCAAACCCTATTTACGTGAGTATTCCATTTGTATTATTGGTGATTTTATATGTCATCAATCAAAAAATATTAAAACAGCAATTGTATTTAGATGCTGCGGTAAAAGTAAAAGTAAAAGAAGCAAATACAGCAGATTTATCTTGGGCAAACAGATTTGGTGAAATGGCGCCCTTTATAAAAAATGAAATTAGGCTGATTTGGAGAAACAAAAGAACAAAAACGGTTTTCTTAATGTCTTTTGCATTTGTTTTATATGGATTGATCTTTTTTACAAATCCAATTTATGAAGAAAAAATGCCAGGGTTTTTAATATTTGCATCACTTTTTGTAACAGGCGGATTTGTTTTAAACTACGGACAGTTTATTCCTGCATGGGAAAGTTCTTATTACAAAATGTTGATGACTCAAAATCTTTCGTATAGAAAATACTTAGAATCTAAATGGTATTTAATGGTCGTTATTACGGCTGTGTTATTCATTTTAGCAACACCCTATCTTTATTTTGGTTTGAAATTTTATTTAATGATTGCTGCTGGAGCCGCCTTTAATATTGGTTTTAACACATTAGTGTTGTTATTCGCGGGGTCATTTAACAGAAAACAAATCGATTTAAATGCAAGTGGATTTGGAAATACACAAGGAACAAGCGCAAAACAATTTATTGTGATTATTCCAGTAATGTTAATTCCAATTGGATTATTTTATGCATTTAGCTTGCCCTTTGGGTTTAATGCAGGAATTGCTGCCATAGCAGGGTTCGGAATTTTAGGACTAGTAACAAAAAATTATTTTATGAATTTGATTGCTAAAAGGTATATTAAAGAAAAATACGCTGCCATTCACGCCTTCGATCAAAAAGCATAATCAACACAAATTAAGACACACAATAGTTATGATACATTCAAAAAACATTACAAAAAAATACGGTACTACTCAAGTATTAAATATAGAAGAATTAGAAATTCCAAAAGGACAAAGTTTTGGGTTGGTTGGAAATAACGGAGCAGGAAAAACTACTTTTTTTAATATCCTGTTAGATTTAATTAGACCTACAACAGGAGAAATTACAAACCATGATGTAATTGTAAATAAAAGTGAAGCTTGGAAATCTTTTACAGGTTCTTTTATTGATGAAACATTTTTAATTGGCTATTTAACAGCAGAAGAATACTTTGATTTTATTGGTGATTTACGTGGAATGAACAAAGCAGACATCAATAGTTTTTTAAGTAAGTTTGAAGAAATATTTAATGGGGAAATTCTAGGGAAAAAGAAATATTTAAGAGATTTGAGTAAAGGAAATCAGAAAAAAGTAGGAATTGTTGCTGCACTTTTAGGAAATCCGCAAGTTGTAATTTTAGACGAGCCTTTTGCAAATTTAGACCCAACAACACAAATCAGATTAAAAAAGATGTTAAAGGAGTTAACAGACAACAAAGAAGTTACAGTTTTGGTTTCTAGTCACGATTTAAGTCATGTTACAGAAGTCTGTGAGCGCATCGTTGTTTTAGACAAAGGAAATGTAGTAAAAGACATAGAAACATCTCAAGAAACATTAAAAGAATTAGAAAGCTATTTCGCAGTATAAATTCTTTCTTATTTTATTATTACTTTTACAGCTTCTAAACACAATATTTTTTCAAAAAAAGGGTTGTGAGTAGGAGCTTTTTTATTGAAAAAAAGTTAAGATGTTTACTCAATTTTATGAAAAACAAAAACGCAATAGTATTTTTTTTGATAGCCGTAACGGCTTTTTTCTCTTGCAGTACAAAAAAAGATACTTTTGTAAGTAGAACTTACAATTCTATTACAACTAAATACAACATCTTGTATAATGGTAATTTGGCTTTTCAAGAAGGATTAGATAAAATCAACCAACAACATAAAGATAATTTTTGGGAGCAGCTTTTTATAGAGCCTATAACTTTTGAGGAAAAACCAACTTCAATTGCTTCTTTTGGAGGAAATCCAGGACCTCCTGGCTCGAGCAATACGGAAGATAAAGCACTTACAACCTTTGATAAAGCAGAAGAAAAAGCGGTAAAAGCGATTCAGCTGCATTCAATGAATATTGGAGGAAGGGAGCGCAATAACCAAATAGATGAGGCTTATTTATTGCTAGGAAAATCTAGATATTATACACAACGATTTGTTCCTGCCATTGAAGCATTTAATTACGTGATTATTAATTATCCGTATGCAGATTTAATTGATGAAACTAGAATTTGGAGAGCAAAAACGAACATTCGTTTAGACAATGATGAGCTAGCAATAGAATCATTAAAGATTGTTTTATCAAATGAAAAATTAGCCCCAAAAACGAAAGAAGAAGCACATACGGCATTGGCAATGGCCTATGTAAAAAATGACAGCATTCAGAAGGCAATACAACAATTAACTTTAGCAACGAACACTCAAATAAATGTTTCTCAAGCAGCAAGAAATTTATTTATACTAGGTCAAATTTACAACTCAGAAAGCAAAAAAGATTCTGCCGCAGTTGTTTTTCAAAAATTAATCAACTTTAAAAAAGCACCTTATAAATTTAAAATTTATGCCAATATAGATTTGGCAAAAACCACCACAAAAGACTCTTCGGTTACAAGCTTAATTTCAAAGTTTAAAAAACTAATTAAAGAAAGAGAAAACAGAAAATATTTAGATGCGTTGTATTATCAAAAAGGCTTGCTAGAAGAAAAAAGAGATAGTTTGCATCTTGCCTTAGAAGATTTTAAAATGTCCCTTGCTATTCCCGATGGAGATAACATTCAGAAAACATATACGTATGAAAAGTTAGGAGATATCGCTTTTGATTTTTCCCAGTTTGTTAAAGCAGGCGCTTATTATGACAGTATAATTCAGATTTCAGAAAACAGCACAGACAAACGGATTAGACAAATTAGAAGAAAGTATAAAAGTTTGGCGGCGTTAATTGATTTTGAAAGAGTACTTAAAACAAACGATAGTGTTTTAAAGCTTGCAGATTTATCGAGGTTAGAGCAAATTACTTTTTTTAAAGAGCACATAGAAAGCCTTAAAAAAGCTGACGAAGCAGCAGCAAAACAACAATTAGTAAACAGTTCTTTTGGCAGCTCATTTTCGGGAGGTTCTTCTATAAAATCAACCAATAAAGGCAAATGGTATTTTTACAATACGCAATCTTTAAATTTTGGTAAAAGTGAATTTGAAAAAACGTGGGGAAACAGACCATTAGAAGATAATTGGAGAATTTCCAACAAACAACAAATACAAGTAACAACAGCGGACACCAAAAAAACAGCAACAGTTTCAGTACCAAAATACAATCTAAACACCTATTTAGATGCACTACCAAAAACAAAATCAGACATTGATTCTTTAGTCTATAACCGAAATGAAGCACTGTATCAAACAGGAGTTATATACAAGGAGCAATTTAAAAATGTTGATTTAGCCATTCTTAGGTTAGAAAGACTGCTAAAAGAAAATCCAGATAGAACCTTGATACTGCCTACAAAATACCACCTGTATCAATTATATTTAGAGTTAAACAACCCTAAGGCACAAGTATATAAAGACGGTATTATTAAAGAATACCCTTCCTCTAAATATGCAGAAATATTATTGAATAAGCCTAAAAAACAAGACGACAAAAAGATAAGTCAGACAGAAGCAATATATAAGGAATTGTATTACATCTACAAGGAAGATAAATTTGCAGATGTTGTTTCTCAAATCATAGAATTAGAGCCAGAAATTAAAGATTCAAATTTAATTGCTAAATTTGAACTGCTTAAAGCGATGGCAATTGGCAAATATCAAAGTAAAAAGGCGTACCTTAAAGCGTTAGAATATGTCTCTTTTAATTTTGGAAACACCAAAGAAGGTCAAAGAGCAAAAGAAATAATAAATCAGTTAAATTAAAACATTCCCCAATGTTTGATAAAGGAAAAAATCAGAAAAACCCAAAAGCAATGGAAAGAAATATCTTAGCCAAAAACACTAAAATTGTTGGAGATTTAAGTTCTGAAGGAGATTTTAGAATTGATGGTGTTTTAGAGGGAACTTTAGAAACAAAAGGAAGAGTAATTATAGGTTTAGATGGATTTGTGCAAGGAAAAGTATTGTGCGAAAATGCAGATATCGAAGGAAAGTTTTCAGGAGAATTAAAAGTAAACACAATGCTGTCAATTAAAGCATCAGCATCTATTTCAGGAGAAGTAGTTTTAGGAAAACTATCTGTAGAGCCAGGAGCAACTTTTAATGCGACTTGTACCATGAAAGGAGCTTTAAAAGAACTTAACGCAAATGAGCAAAAACCAACTTCCGAAGAAAGAACCGCTTAATAAGTTTATTAGACTAACAGGGGTAGGCTTGCAAATGGGAATTACCATTTATGTTGCAGCTTATTTTGGAAAAAAAATTGATGCATATTATCAATTCGATAAAAAATATTTCACCTTTATACTTATTATAATTGGATTTGTGACTTCGTTGGTGAGTCTACTTGTTCAATTAAAAAAAATTAATGAAAAAGACACTTAAACCTAAAAACCTTTTTATAGGTTTTCTCTTTAAAGCAACTCTTTATTTAGCTTTTGTTTTTGCCATACATTTAACCCTTTTAGTTGTTTTAGAAAAACCACTTTTCGAAAATCAAATAGTTCTAGCTTACCTTGTTAACTGGGCGTTGGCTCTTATAATTTTCAGAACACTATTGGTTTTTAGAAAAAAAGCCAACGATTATTTAGGGTATATTTTTATGTATGGAAGCTTTTTTAAGTTTGCCCTCTTTTTTATCTTTTTTTACCCAAACTACAATAAGACTCTAGGCAATTCAAAAGAAGAATTTTTAACCTTTTTTACACCTTATTTAGTGTGTTTAATTATAGAAATTAAATCACTCATCAAGCTATTAAATTCTATAGAAAATAAGGATTCATAAAACCCTTTTGTTTTGAAGAAAAATAAAAGTATAAATAATTTTTAATTATTAAGAGAAAAAGTTACCTTTGCACCGATTTTAAAGACACTATTATCCGAGTGATATGAGAAGAAAATTTTCAATAAAAAAGATTACGTTTTTACTATTTTTAGTTTCGTTTGTTTCTGTGGCTCAGCATAATGAAAAAACAGATGCTGCAAATGCACCTAAAGAAGAAAAGGATTTAAAAGTTACGATTAAAGAATATATAAATCATCACTTGCTAGATTCTTATGACTTTGGGTTGTTTTCTTACACAAACGATCATAATGAAAAAGTACACATCGGATCTCCGTTGCCAGTAATTTTATGGGATAATGGGTTAAAAGTGTTTTCTTCTTCTAAATTCCATTACGGTGAAACTGTTGCCGAAGTTGATGGAAATCATTACAAAGTTTATCACAATAAAATATATAAAACAGACGCAGCTGGTACAATTACTTATGCTGGTGATGATCACTCACATCCATCAAACGTAAAACCATTAGATTTTTCGATTACAAAAAACGTGGTAATGATTTTTGTTGTCTTTTTAATCATGTTCTTTATGTTTAAAAGAATGGCGAAAAATTACAAAAAGAATCCATTACCAACAGGAATTGGACGTTTGTTAGAGCCAATCATTTTATATATTAGAGACGATATTGCAATTCCGAATATTGGTGCAAAACACTACAAAAAATACATGAGTTATTTATTAACGGTATTTTTCTTTGTGTGGATTGTCAACTTATTAGGATTAACGCCATTAGGAGTTAACGTAACAAATAACGTCGCAGTAACATTGGTGTTGGCATTAATTACTTTTATATTGACAACAGTTACAGCAAACAAAAATTACTGGGCACATATTTTTTGGATGCCAGGTGTTCCTAAATTAATGCGTATTGTATTAGCGCCAATTGAAGTGTTAGGAATGATTATTAAGCCATTTTCATTAATGATTCGTTTGTATGCTAACATTACAGCAGGTCATATTGTATTAATGAGTATTATTGGTTTAATGTTCATTTTTAAAAGTTGGATTGGTAGTCCGTTATCATTTGGATTAGCTATTGCTTTATCATTATTAGAATTATTAGTAGCAGCGCTACAAGCTTATATTTTCACTATGTTATCTGCGTTGTACTTCGGTTCGGCAGTAGAAGAGCATGATGATCACTAAAAATTGAATGTTTAATAATTAAATATATATATAATGGAGAATTTAGAAGCGTTAAAGTACATTGGAGCAGGATTGATCGTAATCGGAGCTGGTTTAGGTATTGGAAAGATTGGTGGTTCAGCAATGGACGCAATCGCACGTCAACCAGAAGCTTCTGGTAAAATCCAAACAGCAATGTTAATTGCTGCTGCCTTAATTGAAGGTATTGGATTTGCTGCTTTATTTGCAGCTTAAAAAAACTAACAAAAGCTATAACGGTTGGTTATAGCTTTTGTTTATCATTAAAAAAGATAATAATTATTATAGATATATAATATGGATAAGTTAATAAATGATTTTTCTTTAGGGCTGTTCGTTTGGATGGGCGTTTTGTTTGTATTATTGGTTTTATTGCTAAAGAAATATGCATGGAAACCTATTTTAGATGCGGTTAATGAAAGAGAAGAGGGAATTAAAAAAGCCTTAGAGTCTGCAGAAAACGCAAAAAAAGAAATGCAAAACTTAGCTTCAGATAATGAAGCTCTTATAAAAGAAGCTAGAGCAGAAAGAGACGCAATGTTAAAAGAAGCTCGTGAAATTAGAGAAAAAATGATTTCAGAAGCGAAAGAAGATGCAAAAGAACAAGGTGCAAAAATGATTGAAAATGCAGTAATTGCAATTGATCAAGAAAAGCAAGCAGCATTAGCACATTTGAAAAAAGAAGTAGGCGATTTATCAATGATTATTGCAGAAGCAATACTTAAGAAAGAATTATCTTCTCAAGATGATCAAATTAAATTGGTAGAAGGAATGCTTAAAGATGTTACCTTAAACTAATTCGTTATGAAAGGAGCAAGAGCAGCATTACGTTACGCAAGAGCTATTTTAAACTTAGCCAAAGACTCTGGGTTAGAAAAAGAAGTTAATAAAGACATGGAATTTATTAGCGGAACAATTTCTGGTAGTGAAGACCTAGAAAGAATGTTGAAGAGTCCTGTAATTAAATCCGCAGAAAAAAATAAAGCGCTACATGCTCTTTTTGGAGAAAAAGTAAATGCAATTACTCTAGGTTTATTTAACCTTTTAGAAGAAAATAAGCGTACGGTTATGTTACAATCAATCGCTCAACAATACATTATTATTTACGATTTCTTAAAAAGCTTGGATACAGCGATTGTTACAACAGCTATTCCTTTAACAGCAGATTTAGAAGCACAAATATTAGAGAAAGTTATTGAGCTTACAGGTAACAAAACCAATATAGAAAACATTATAGATCCAAAAATTATTGGAGGATTTATTTTACGAGTTGGAGACATGCAATACGACGCAAGTATTTCAAACAATTTTAGTGAATTAAGAAAGGAATTTGACAACAGTCATTATATTCCTAAAATTTAATTATACATCAAATTATAAAAGATGGCAACAATTAAACCAGCTGAAGTATCAGCAATTTTAAAGCAACAATTAACAAATTTCGAAGCAAAAGCTTCGTTAAACGAAGTAGGTACCGTATTACAAGTAGGTGATGGTATTGCTCGTGTTTATGGATTATCTAATGTTCAATACGGAGAGTTAGTTTCTTTTGCGAATGGATTAGAAGGAATCGTATTAAACTTAGAAGAAGATAACGTAGGGGTTGTACTATTAGGAGATCCTACATCAGTAAGAGAAGGTTCTACCGTAAAACGTACAGAACGTATTGCTTCTTTAAAAGCTGGAGAAGGCGTTGTTGGACGTGTGGTTGATACTTTAGGAAACCCTATTGATGGTAAAGGACCTATTGAAGGAAAAACCTATGAAATGCCTTTGGAGCGTAGAGCGCCTGGAGTAATTTATAGAGAGCCTGTAACAGAACCTTTACAAACAGGAATTAAATCTATCGACGCAATGATTCCAGTTGGAAGAGGTCAGCGTGAGTTAATCATTGGAGACCGTCAAACAGGAAAATCTACTGTTGCAATTGATACGATTATAAATCAAAAAGAATTTTTTGATGCTGGTGAGCCAGTTTATTGTATCTATGTAGCTATCGGTCAAAAAGCATCTACAGTTGCAGCCATTGCAAACATGTTAGAAGAAAAAGGAGCTTTAGCTTATACTACAATTGTAGCAGCAAATGCATCAGATCCTGCAGCAATGCAAGTATATGCACCATTTGCTGGAGCAGCAATTGGAGAATATTTTAGAGACTCTGGAAGACCAGCTTTAATTATTTATGATGATTTATCGAAACAAGCAGTTGCCTACCGTGAAATTTCTTTATTATTAAGAAGACCACCGGGACGTGAGGCATATCCTGGGGATGTATTTTACTTACACTCAAGATTATTAGAGCGTGCTGCAAAGATTATCAATGATGATAAAATTGTAGAAGGTTTTGGTTGCTTAATCCCTGGAGATTTTTTAAATCAAGGGTTTGACATGCTAAAACCAATGATGAAATTACAAAAGCAACAAACTTTAACCAATGGTAAATTAGGTAAAAAATTTTATAGTCCGTACTTTAAGCAAATGATAGAGGTAGTGAAGTATGTAGATGATAATCATTGGTCTTTTAAGTTAGAGAACGGAGAAGTTTATTTTAAAAACATCATTGGAAGATTAGAAGAAAAATGGGGTGCATCCATCATGGATTCAATTGTATATAAAAGGGACTATTCTATAAGTGATTTCAAAGCTGATTACCACTCATTTAAGGGGAATGCCTAT
>JALQYN010000067.1 GCA_023254055.1 Polaribacter sp. | reverse complement strand
AAGAAATGGTAATCATAAAACTAAATTAGAGCTGTAAATATAAAATAGTTTTTGATTTTTAATTTAACTTGTTTCTAAATTTAAAAAAATATAACTTCGCTAACTCTGAATATAGTTCATTAAAACGGAACCATATTCTTTACATTAGCGAGCCATTAAAAAATTACCTTAATTTTTAATTTCATCTCTTCTTAAAATCCAATGTTTTTAACACCCATAAATTAGGATCAACCACAATATTTATTGGTTCAGAAGCTGTCTTTATTTTAAAGATATTCTTTTTCCCTTTGACTTGAACTACTTCTAATTGTTGTTTATTATTTACAAAATTGATTGCTATTTCTAGCGGCATTTCAAAGAGACTTCCATCAGTTTGAACTTGATTCAAATCAATCGTAACTTCTCCTTTTCTTTTATCATATGTCCAATTTCCTTTTAAACTTAAAGTTCCAGGTTTGTACAACCATTGTTTAAAAAACATAGTTAAGTCTCTACCTGAAACCTCTTCCATCACGCGTTTAAAATCGTCTGTGGTCGCATTTAAATCTTGGAATTCTTTATAATATGTTTTTATCCCTTTCCAAAACGTATCTGTTCCGATCATACCACGCAACATGTGCAAAATCCAACTTCCTTTTTGATAAGTTTGAGAACTCGTCACATCTTTCATGTCTTTTAAATTGTTATGAATGATAGTGTATTTTGGGTTTTTTTCGTAAAAATCATCTACTCTTTTCTGACTCGATTTTAACCCTTCTACAAACTCATCACGCCCATATTGATGCTCAATAAACAACAATGTAAAATAGGTTGCAAAACCTTCACTCAACCAAATATCATCCCAATCATATTCTGTTACTGCATTTCCAAACCATTGATGTGCAATTTCATGAATTACAACATTACGCCAACGAGTATTTCGGTCACCTTTTACAGAACTTGCACTATACAAAATTGCCGATGCAGCTTCCATTCCACCACTCACACTATTCGATTGAATATTGGCTAATTTCTCGTAAGAAAATGGACCAATATACTCGCTATAAAATTCTAAAGCTTTTTTTGTTGGAATTGCAAAATCATAAAAACCTGCATCTCTATCTTGTTTAAACACCCAAGTCTGGATTGATTTTCCATCAAATTCATCAACATATTGCACCGCAAAATCTGCTGCTCCCAAAACATATAACCAAGAAGCGATTGGCACAGATTGTTTCCAATGTGTAAGCCGTTTATGATTGTCTAAATTGGTTTCTTCAATTTTCAATCCATTTGAAACGATTTGATAATGATCTGGTGCTGTCACAATAAATTCACACATGGCTTTATCATACGGATGATCTACCGTTGCTAACCAATGACGCCCTCTATTTGGCCAATTGTCACTAAAAAAAGTTCGATCTCCGTGCATATTATCAGCAATCTTTAAACCATTTGCAGGAATTCCTTTGTATTGAATTTGAATTTTTGTGCGTTGATTTTTTTGAGATGGCTCTGGCAAATGAATAAATAATTCATCATTTTTATGTGAAAATTTTAATGGGTTTCCATTATGCGAAACACTACTTACCACCATTCCTTTATTTTGTAGTTTACTAGAAGCATTGACTAAATCCAATCTCATTTTTTCTACTCCTTTCGCCAAAAAACGAACATCTGCAGTTAGGTCAACTACAATCTCATCGGTGGTGTCAGATAATTCGATGTTAAAAATGTAATTGATTACATCAATATTTGGGTTTTTGGGATATCCATCATTTACCGGAATTGTATTTGTAAAAAACACAATACACAATAACAATAAACTATTTTTTAGTGCTGTTTTCATATGTTTGGTTTGAAGTAAATTTACTTTTTAATTCCCGGTTGTTTTAATTTCCAATTGGTTTTGGCTTTTTCTTTATCTACCATTTTCTTTACTTCTGCTAACAAACGTTTTGCATCGAAAACAATTCCGTCTTTAATCGTGTATTTTACGCCACCTACACGAACCACTTTATTGTCTTTGGTCAATTTAATTGCTCCTGTACCGTACAACACTTTTAAGTTTTTCAAGGGATTTTCTTCTACAATCACAAAGTCAGCCAATTTACCAATTTGAACGGAACCTATTTTATCTGCCCAGCCAAGAGCTTCTGCTCCATTTAAGGTAGCCGCTCTAATGACTTCTAAAGGATGAAACCCTGCTTCACGCAACAATTCGAGTTCTCTAGCATACGCAAAACCATACAACTGATAAATGAACCCAGAGTCTGTACCAACGGTTACACGTCCGCCTCTATTTTTATATTCATTCACAAAGGTCATCCATAATTTAAAGTTTTCTTTCCATTGCACCTCTTGTTCAGTTCCCCAATAATGCCAATAACTCCCGTGAGATATTTTGCTAGGCTCATAAAATTTCCACAAAGATGGCAAGGTATAATCTTCATGCCATTCTGCTCTACGAGCACGTTGTAAATCTCTACTCGCTTCGTAAATGTTAAACGTTGGATCTAGTGTAAAATCTAAACTCAATAGTTCGTCCATCACTTTATTCCAATGTTCTGAATAAGGTTTTGCAGCTTGTTTCCACAATTTACCCGCTTCTTCAAAACGATGTTGTTCATTTTGATAATTATAATCTAATGGGTAATTCTGAACGGTTCTATCATTAAATAATGCTTCTGGCAATCCATACCAATGCTCCATCGACGTCATACCTGCTCTTGCAGAATGCAACACATTCCAACGTGCAACACTTAATTGTGCATGATGTGCTGTAGAACGTAAACCTAATTTTTTATTCTCTTTAATAGCAGCATCCATAATTTCTGGTTCTGCACCAAAAAATTTAATTCCGTCTGCACCATTCTTTGCATTCATTCGCACCCAAGCTCTTGCTTCGTCTGGAGTTGTAATCGGTTTTTTACTTCCAGACCCAAAGCCTGTATATTCAAAAATTCTTGGCGCTACAATTTTATTGGCAGCACTTTGTTTTTTTAATTCAATGGCATTTCGTCCACTGGGTTGTCTAACAGAAGTAATACCATGAGCCATCCACAATTTAAAAACATATTCTGGATTGGCTCCTTGAGCGCCTCCTCCAATATGACCATGCATATCAATAAAACCTGGCAGCAAATACATCCCATTGGCATCTAACTCTTTTCCTCCACTTTTTAATTTGGGCCTGCCTTTTTCATTAATTTTTACACCAGGATACCCGACAATTTGCATGTTGACAATCTTGTTGTTTTCTACAACAATATCCATTGGACCACGAGGTGGAGAACCATCTCCGTTAATCAACATCACTCCTCTGATAATTAATTGCGAATAGGGTCCGTCTCCCAAATATTCTTTTTGTGAAAATCCTTGAAAACTTAATAATAGCACGAATATTAAAACGATTTTTTTCATCTTTTTAATGATATTTTTAGTTAGTTTTTTCTTAAAATTTTTAGTCTTTATTTTGATTAAATTCTGTCAATTCGAGTAAATTTCACAATTGAAATGGGTGAAATTTGTATCGAGAATAAGAATTTTACTTTATTAATTAGTTCTCGATACATTTTTTTTCAAAAAATCACTCGAACTGTCATTATTCAAACTTTTTTGCTTGAAAATACATAAAAGGTTGATATTAAAATTTATCTCCAAAAAAGAGTGCGTTTAAAAACAATTTATTGGTTCCGTACCAAGCGCCTCTAAAATTTGGATTGTCTGCAAATAGCACTGCTCTCCCTCTACCAATCGGACTCACAATTAACGACGCAGAAGGTTTTATATAGGTGTCTAAATTCTTTTTGGTGATGTATCCATCGATGTGTGGATTTTCAGAATATTTTGCAACAGTTGCATACGGGTTTTTACTTGGTGCTAAAAACACCATATTGTTTTTATAAACAGGCATTTTAGCAGAATGATATCCAAATCCTAAAGGATGTGTTACATCTAAATCCACTTCTAAAATAATGCCTCCTACTCGATCTCTTCCAGCATATTCACCAGCATCTACATAGGGCAATCTTTTGGTTGCTTCTTTTTCTTTTGACTTCGGTTTTTTTGTTAAGCTTTCTTTCACCATTTTTTTATCAATCATCCATTTAGAACCTCTAGCAATGGTAACAATCGTGTTTCCTTTAGAAATCCAGTTTTTTAGTTTTTCTCTTTTAACAGAATCTAAATCAGCATAACCACCTGAAACTAAAACCAGTGTATTGTACTTATCTAGATTTGCTCTTCCAAAACTATTCATTCTAATTTTAGTAATTGGCATATCTACTCTTGTGTCTAACAAATGCCATACTTCTCCTGCCTCTGATGAACTAACACCTTCGCCAATTAACATGGCTACTTTAGGTTTACTCAATGCTCTAAAATTATTAGATCCTAAATCAATTCCTTTGATGCTATAGCCACTGTTTGTTCCGAAAATTGGCACATTGTATTTTGCCTGTGCATCTGAAACAATTTGATATACTTCTGCACTCGATTTTTTCTGTTTGCTAATCGGAATTAACAAACTACCGTAGTTGAAACTTTTCTTTCCTCCTGAGGTATTGATTGTAAAAGGTTTGAATGCAGATGCCACTGTTAATCCTTTAGCTTGCATATAATACAAGGCTGCTGGCGTATTATAATCATCCCAATCTATAATGTAGGCGTAATTAGCTCTTTGGATTTTTGCGTTGTTTACAAGATTATCTGCGGATGTAATTTCGGTTCCTAATCTAACAGATTTCAATCCTTTGTAGTTCATGTTGTAAAAATTAGCAACACTCCAAGCCGATGCATCGTAATACACACTGTCTCTGTATTTAGAATAGGTTTCAAACATGGTTTGCACCATTCTATGTTGTGGTTGTTTTAGAGGAACCACAAACTTATCTCCGTTTTTATATACCTTAATTTTATGTGATAACAATTGCTCTACAAAAGCTTTATTACGATTCATATCATACTCGTCTCCAAACTCATACCCAGCAAAACCTGTTGCTGCTTTTTGAGTCATGGCTGATTTGAAAAATGTTTGCTGGTATTTTCTTAAGTAGGCTTTATTTTCTACTGCTGCTTTTAGGGTTGCAAAACCAGAGGTGAATTGGTTTCTAATGGTAAATGCAAAAGTGATTTTTCCGTAATCTGTATCTTGTACATGTCCGCGAGAACTTGCTTGCTCAAATAACAATGCCAAACCACCTTGTAAATCTGGATACGAAGAACCATACCCAGGATAGGTTCCGTCAAACGATTCTTTGGTATAATAAAAAGAACCTATTTTGTCTAAAGCACTTGAAAAATACTTTGCAAATAAATTATTTAAATCCTCGTAATTTTCTTTTGGCATAATTGGATCTAAAGAACCAATTGGTTTCATTGGCTCAAAAAAGTGATTGCTATTGGTGCCCATTTCATGGAAGTCTGTAACCACATTTGGATACCAATTGTGCATCCATTTTAATTTTCCTTGACTCTCTGGATGAACGCCCAACAACCAATCTCTATTTAAATCGAACCAATAATGGTTTGTTCTACCTCCTGGCCAAGCTTCGTTGTGTTCTGCATCTGTATTGTCTGAAACCAATGCTTTCGCCTTGTATTGATTTGCCCATTGGGTATGTCTATCTCTTCCGTCTGGATTTATGGTTGGGTCAATAAAAATGACCGACTTATTCAAATAATTGGTCACCTCAGCATTGTTTGAAGCCACCAATGTATACGCCGTTAATAAAGCTGCCTCTGAACTTGATGGTTCATTTCCGTGTACATTGTATCCTAATTGAATAAAAATCGGGACTTCATCATAGTTTTTTGGACTCAAACTCGGATTTACAAATTGTAAATGCTTCTCTTTAATCGCTGCTAAATTTGATAGATTTTCTTTGGTAGAAATGGTAAGCATTACCAATTTTCTGTTTTCATGTGTTTTTCCATACACTTCAATGGTTGCTCTGTCAGAAACCTCCGCAAGTTTATAAAAATAGGCTACTATTTGATCGTGACGTGTGTGTTGCTCTCCAATAGGATATCCTAAAAATTCTTCTGGAGTTGGTATGGTTTTATTAAAAGGCGCTTTGTCTTTAAAAAAATAATCTTGTGCTTGTGTTGCACTAGTAATTAATAAAGTAAAAAACAGTAAAAAAATAGGCTTGGTAAGTTTCATTAGATTGGTTATTTAAATAATCAATCCTAAAAGTAAGAATAATTCACAAATATGAATCTTTTACTTTCTTAATATTTCTGAGAACTATATTTATTTTGTTTCTAAACTCAAAAAAATATAACTTCGCTAACTGCTGATATAAATCATTAAAACGGATTCATATCAAAATGCATTGGCAAACATATGAAAAAAAGCCTACTACTAATATTTCTACTTCCCATTATTGGGTTCTCTCAAATGAGAAATCGATTAAATTTAAACGACCTAAATCGTTATGGACTAAAAGGAAATGTCAAGGAAGTAACTTTTAAAGAATATGAGCCAAGATTTTCAAATGACTCTACTTACAATCTAGAATTATATGACTTTTTAGCTGTACACAATTACAAAATTGAATTTAATAAGTTTGGTAACTTAAAAACCAAATCTGAATTAAGAAAGGAAAATGACTCTATAAAAGTCGGAGCAATTTGGCAGTATCAATACGATAAAATAAACAGAATTTTAAATGAAACAAAGTTATCATTTCAATATTCTAAAGATACAGTTACTTGGAATTACGAATATGTTGGAGATTCAATTATCAATATACAACAACTCAACAACAATGAAAAAACTTCAAAATATTCATATATAGAAAAGGATGAAAATGAGTTTTTTTATCATTCTAATTCGGACAGTTCCTATATGACCAAAAGATTATTTGTTTATGATAAGTTTAATAGAGTAACTAGATCCGAAGACTATAAAAACAAAAACTTTATACAGGAATTAATAATTAAGACCTATACTGACACAATAAGCAATAATGTATTTAAGGAAGTTGTAATTTGGACGAAATTTAATGATAGCTTTTACAACGAGTTTGAATATGATGAAAAGGGAAGTCCTATAAAAATGATTATTGGAAATTTTAAAAATAATGACCCTTCAATTAATCGTTATGAATATAAATATGACCGTATTGGAAACTGGATTCAAAAAAGACATTTTGGTTGGAGAGGAAAATTATCTAGAGTATATAAACGAGAAATAAAATATTACGAATAAGAAAAATACGTTTGGCAACACCGTACAAAATTAATTGCTTGTTTTATGCTTACTTACGAAAATCCTCGCGGATTTTCTTTGTCAGTAATTATTTAGTAAATTTAAGGCTTAAACCACGCAACTAAACCTTGTACAAACACGTTAGCGAAACTTAAAAAACTATCTCCGCGTTTTCTTCTTTTTTGGTGTTCTAGAAATTTTCTTTTTACGTCTGTTAAAAGGGATAGCATCATCAAACGTATTTTTAGCCTCTTGCGCTTTTTTGTTTTTCTTCCAAGAATTGTTTTCTGGTAACAGCACTTTTAACAAATCTTGTCTACCAACTTTGTT
>JALQYN010000069.1 GCA_023254055.1 Polaribacter sp. | reverse complement strand
AAAAGTGCAAGAGGAATTCCAAAATTGATAAGATTCCGATTTATATGTATTGTTCCGTTCATATCGTTTGTTTTAATGCCTTACAACTCGTTATATACTTATATTTTATGACGTTATCCCGTTTCTTTTTCCGGATAACAGTAACTTTTGGTCATTTTATTTGCAAAGCAAGATACTAAAAATAGAAAATAGTGGCCTTCAGTTTTCTAAAATGGTTAAACCTTTTTTTAATATTCTCTTTTATCTTGTTTTATTAGGTTGAAATGAAAGGTTTAAACGTTGTATTTTCGGACTTTTTTCTGGCGTTAGCGTAAAGAAAATACGTATAACACCGTTTGCTGTGTGTATGTTAAAACTTCCTCTTAATTGGTTTAAAGGTTCTATAACTGTTGTGTTTTTAAGAGCACCTGCTTTTTTTAGGACTGTTTCTGTTTCAGAAATACGAACCTTACGTGCTTTATCTAAATAGAAATTTTCTGCTAAGATTGTTTTTTCTAGTGCTGGATTCCAATGCTGAATCAATTCTACAATTTGTTTTTGTCTTTGTATTAAAATAGCTGAAGCAGGCAGTTTTCTAGGCTGTAAGTCGAGTTTGTCAAACAAGAGTTCTCTAATTGTAGCACTAGGATAGGCAGAAGTATAGGTAAGATTACAGAAAGCCATAATTCCAACTCCATATTCAGGATAAAAACGATAATCGCTTCCAAATCCTGGAAGCGCACCTCCATGTCCAACTTGTTTTAAACCATTGCAATAGGTAGCTGTGCTCAATCCAAAACCATAGCCATACATAATCGGACAAGGATTGCCATTGGCATCAGTAGCTTTTGCAGACAATCTTGAAAATTGTGCGGTTTGCATTTCTCGTAATGAACTTCTTTTTATCGGCCCGGTTTCATCATCATTCCTAGAAGGCCAAGCAGAAAGATGAAAACTCACATACTTGCTAAAATCTTCTATGGTAGTTATCAGTCCTCCCATAGCACCATACGCACCATCATGCAACATCGGTTCTAACTTCCATTGTTTGTCTTCCCAACGGTAGCCTAAAACCAATTTTTCTTTCGGAACATTGTCTATTTCCCAATAGGTATTTTTCATTCCTAACGGGTCAAAAATAGTTTTCTTTATAAATTCTTGAAATGGCATGCCAGAAACTCTAGAAACAATATTTCCTAAAAGTGCATATCCGGTATTGCTATATTCATATCCATGTGAAGTAGGGTTGGAGAAAGAAACATCATTGGCAATCAAATCGAGTAACATTTTTGTTGATTCGTTCAGTTGACGGTCGCCCCACGGATTGTCTTCTGGAAAACCAGCAGTCATGGTTAGTAAGTTTTCAATGGTAATGATTGAGGCATCTTTGGTGAGGTATTTAAGTGTTGCCATTTCTGGAATGTACTTGCTTGCAGGATCACTTAATGCCAATTTTCCGTCGTCTTTCAATTTCATAATTGCCATTGCTGTAAAACTTTTGGTCATTGATGCAATTCTAAAATCTGATAGAGGAGTAGCGGGCGTTTTTTTCTCAAGATTTATATATCCTGTAGATGATGCAATCACCAATTGATTGTCTACCACAATACCATACGCAATACCTGGTATGTTGTTTTTCTTGGCGTGCGCTTCTATTAATTGTTGCAATTCTGGAGCCAACTTCTGAATCTTTTCTATACGATTGTCATTTTCAAAAACAGGTGCTCTGTAGGAAGTTGTATATGGATGAGAAGAGTTATCGCTTTTTTTATCTGTTGTTTGCTTTGGAGTACACGAAAACAAAATCGTTGCAATAAAAAGGTACAAAAATTTAGAATAATTGTATTTCATAATACATGTTTAAAAAGTGAGAGTTACTTGTCTTTTAATGCATGAAGCGCCCAAGCAATGAGTATAAAACCTACACCGCTAATTACAGGAGGTAACATTAGTTTTGGTGCATGAAAACCACCTATATAAATCATTGCAATACCCATAATTACTAATAAAATTGCTACTGTTGATAATACGTTGTTTTTACTCATGTGATTAAATTTTAAAATTATTTATTATACTTTAAATTGTTTTCTAGTTGTTGTTGGATTTGACTACTTGTAGTTTTAGCAAAACAGATCATTCATTAAACAACAAACCAATAAAACCGCCTAATAAAGCATCGTGTATATTTGAGGCTCCATACGGATTGAAAGAATCTCTATAACGGTAATTATTTTTTTGAATAAGGTAATTGTCTTGTCTTATGAAAGAATCATTATCGAGCATAAAGTTAATGATAGGATGGGTTTTACCTTGATAAAACAGGTT
Source organism: Polaribacter sp. (assembly GCA_023254055.1). Classification (GTDB taxonomy): domain Bacteria; phylum Bacteroidota; class Bacteroidia; order Flavobacteriales; family Flavobacteriaceae; genus Polaribacter. The sequence continues at coordinate 56,073 of JALQYN010000069.1, read as the reverse complement.
AGAATTGCTATAGATAAACGTATTTCCATCATGCATATAATGATCATAAACAAGAGTTCCAGGATTAAAAGCAGAAAAAATGACTTCTTTTTTTGGAGATCTATTTTTGAAATTAAAATTAAAGCTGGGTGTTGTAATTGAAGTATTTGATGAAGCAAATAACCTGTGCTTGGTAGACAAAGAGTCTTTTAATTGCGCGCACAAAGAACTACTTATTGAGATACATAAAAAAAAGAATAGAAACTTTATCTTGTTCATCACTACAACTTTAAACACCTAAGTTAGTAATTTTTTCATTAAGTAAGTTTAAATTGTAATGGTTAAATATTTTATTGCTGTATTTAACAATAGTTGGACAAAGAATTAGTATCAAAACAAAAAAGCGAACAGAAATCTGTTCGCTTTTATATATCAATTAATCTAAATAAATTTTATTTCGCTTCTGAAACTCTCAATCCATCTTTAAGGATAACAGCACCCATTACTACTAACCATATTGCTTTAATATGAAATAGTGGTTTGTAGGTTTCGTAGTATTCTGGAATCCCTAATATGATTCCCATTGCAGCAGCTCCAAATAGAATTGTAAACCAAGATAAACCTTTGTTTACAACATTTCCTTTTAAAAACCCTGCACCTAACAATACCATTCCAACTCCAGAGAAAATACGTCCAAATCGCATAAAACAAGTTACATATTGATTGGTAAAAAGGATTCCATCCATAAATGTTTGAACTTCCTCAGGCGTTTTTCCAGCTGTTTTTCCAACTCCCCATGCTCCAAAATTATAATAAAAAGCGGCAGCAATTGCCAACGTAAAAGTACCTACTACAAGCATACCAATACCTGGCATGACAATAATTCTATGGGTAGAATTAAAGAGTACTGTCCATAAAGCAAACAGTGCTATACCCATGGTTACCCATCCAAATATATGAAATCTAAACATCCATATCCAATACCAAACACTTTCTCCAATACTATCAAAATCTGAGGCAACTAAGTATTCGCCAACATGGTGAGATGATAAAAACCATCCTCCCCATAGTAATACAGCAGCAATGATAAATGCCCAACCTGTAAATTTAGTTTCAAAATCTTTTTTCATTTTATTATAATTATTAGTTAGAAAGAGGTAAAAATATCAAACCAAAAAGAAGTAGTGTGTAACATTTGTTACATTACTCCTTTTGCTTTGTTGTAATTCATGTTTTTGGTACATTTGTTTTAAAATTTATAAGATGCCAAATCAATCCAATGTATTTACCTATCATCATGTGGTTACCAAAGATGAAATTGATACTTTAAACCATGTAAATAATGTAGTTTATGTGCAATGGATACAAGACATTTCAACCAAACACTGGAACGATTTAACAAAAGATAGTCCAGAAATCGATTTTGTTTGGGTAGTAACCAGACATGAAATTGATTATAAAGGGCAAGCCTTATTAGGAGATACGATTACCTTTAAAACTTGGGTAGGAGAAACCAAAGGAGTAACTTCTGTACGCCATGTAGAAATTTTAAAAGGAGCTGTTTTATTGGTAAAAGCACAAACGGTTTGGTGCATGTTGCATGCAAAAACGTTAAAGCCAGCAAGAATAACAGAAAGTGTTTTAAAAATATTAGAAGCTAGTAAATAAGCGTACATTTGCACTTTTAAATTAAGCATATGTCAACATTTAGAGATTTAGGAGTTCTTAAAGAGTTTATCGATTCATTGAAAGAATTAAATATTAGTACTCCATCAGATATTCAAGAAAAAACAATACCTGTTTTATTAAAAACGGAAACCGATTTTGTTGGATTGGCACAAACAGGAACTGGAAAAACAGCAGCTTTTGGATTGCCTATTTTACATAAAATAGATCCAACTGATGATTCTGTTCAGGCACTAATCTTGTCGCCAACAAGAGAATTGGTTCAACAAATAAAAAAACAACTCTTTAAGTTTACCAAACATTCACAAGACAAAATTTTTGTTGAAGCTGTGTATGGAGGCGAAAAAATAGATAGACAAATCAATAATTTAAAAAGAACAACACATGTTATTGTTGCTACTCCAGGAAGATTGATTGATTTGATTGAAAGAGGAGAGGTAAACCTTAAAAATGTTAAAAACGTAGTCTTAGATGAAGCTGATGAGATGTTAAGCATGGGCTTTAAGCAAGATTTAAATAGAATTTTAAAATACACAAGCGGTACTGGAAATGTGTGGTTATTTTCTGCAACAATGCCCGATGAAATTCAAAAAATCATCAAAAAATATATGAGTCCGAATGCAGTTCGTGTTTCTGTAAATCCGAACAGTTTGGTAAACGAAAACATAACGCATCAGTATATAAAAACAACCATCAAAGAAAAAACCGAGTTGATTGTTTCTTTTCTAGAAAAAAGACCCAACGATAGAGGGATTATTTTTTGTAGAACCAAAGCCGGAACACAAAACTTAACTGCTCAGTTAAAAGAAGAAGGTTTTGCTGTAGAAGCTCTAGAAGGAAATATGCAGCAAAAAGAAAGAGACAAAGCAATGCGTGCTTTTAAAAATGGCAGTATTCAATGTTTAATTTCTACCGATGTTTCTGCACGTGGAATTGATGTAAACAATTTAGCCTTTGTATTGCATCATCAATTACCAGATCAATTAGAGTACTATACGCATAGAAGTGGAAGAACTGCTAGGGCTGGTAAAACTGGATTTTCTCTAGCCTTTGTATTGCCTTACGAGTTAGAAGAAATTCATAAGATTCAGAAAGAATTAGGAATAAAATTTACAGAGATTTCATTTTAAAATGGACTTGATTTATGTGTTAGATATCATAGGTACATTTGCTTTTGCAATTTCTGGAGCCTTGGTAGCTTCTGATAAAAAATTTGATTTATTTGGAGTTCTTATCATTGCTTTTGTAACTGCTGTTGGAGGAGGAATGACACGTGATGTCTTAATAAATGCACATCCCATAAATTGGATTGGTGATTTAAATTATATCTGGACGATTTTAGCGGCTGTTGTTTTCACCTTTTTATTTAAAAGTAAAATTGCACCTTTAAGCAAAACCATGTTTTTATTTGATACTATCGGAATAGGTGTTTTTACCATGTTGGGAGTTCAAAAAGGATTGTCTTATAACTTGCATCCATTTATTGCAGTTGTAATGGGAATGGTTTCTTCCGTGATTGGAGGTGTTATTAGAGATGTGTTAACAAATGAAGTTCCGTTGATCTTTAAAAAAGAAATTTATGCTTCTGCTTGTTTGGCAGGAGGAACTGTTTTTCTAATAACCAATTATTATAATGCACCAGAAAGCATTCAATTTTTTGCAACTATTTTAACTGTGATTGTTATACGTTTATTGGCAGTAAAATTCCATTTGCAATTACCAAAAATAAAAGACGATTTGTTCGGTAAAACTTCTTAAAAATAAAAATCGCTTAATTTCTTAAGCGATTTTTTTATATCAATAGTTTACTTATTATTTTACCCAACCTTTCTTTATAGTGTCTTTAGAATACCAAACTAAGAAAACACATACCACAATAATCATAATTGGCATTATTAGACTTGGCATATCTACATTCATAAATAAATATGTATGTTGAACTATTGCGCCAATTGCAGAAATGATAAATAAAGCTGCTGCTAATTTTTTTCTTAATAAAAGAAATAATGCTCCTAAAAATCCTCCAAAAACAGCGAACGCAAAAGCGGCAGTGTACCAAGCTGGATACTCAGCTAAAAATTCAGCTTGCTGCTCAGCAGGAAGTGTTGCAATCATGTCTTCAGTTATAAATGCTCTTGTTAAATAAGCGATTACGCCCATTAAATTCCAAATTAAAGCAATCACTGCAATAATCCAAAATCCGGTGTTTGGTTTGTTTGTTGAATCTGACATCCGATACTATTTTATGGTTAATAGACATGCAATATAGTTAATATCTTAATAATTAGTAAATTATTAAGATATAAAATAAAAATGAATAGATTTTTTTTAATGATTTATTCGTTAAAAACCTTAAAAACAACGTACTTTTGCAACTTTCACTATAACACAACAGATGGCAGAAATTTTAGAGACTACAGAATTAGAAGAACGCAAAACGGGTAAAGATTTATATAGTTATCAAAAAGGAGCTATTAATAAGATTTTCAAGTTGTTTGAAAGTGCTCCAGACGATTATCATTTGCTCTATCAATTACCAACTGGAGGAGGAAAAACGGTTATTTTTTCTGAAATGGTACGTCAATATTTAAAACACCATCAAAAGAAAGTATTGGTGATGACGCATAGGATTGAGTTGTGCAAGCAAACATCATCTATGTTAACTGAGTTTGGTGTGGTAAATAAAGTCATAGATAGTACTGCAAGATTAGATGATCAATCTAATTATTCTTGTTTTGTTGCCATGGTAGAAACCTTAAACAACCGATTAAATGATGACAAACTGGATATTTCTGATATCGGCTTGGTAATTATAGATGAAGCGCATTACAATTCGTTTACCAAACTCTTTAAGTTTTTTGAAAAGTCATTTATATTAGGCGTTACAGCAACACCTTTAAGTTCTAATATTAAATTACCAATGAAAGACAATTACAATGAGTTAATTGTTGGTGAAACAATAGAGTCTTTAATTGAGAATGAGTTTTTAGCACGTGCTAAAACCTATTCCTATAATGTAGGATTAACTTCTTTGGTTGTTGGTTCTAATGGTGATTATACTGTAAAATCTTCTGAAGATTTGTATTCAAATACGATGATGCTTGGTAAATTATTACAGGCCTACGAAGAAAGATCTAAAGGCAAAAAAACCTTGATTTTTAACAACGGAATTAACACTTCTATTCACGTTTACGAAACATTTAAAGCAGCTGGGTATCCAATCGCGCATCTAGACAATACAGCTACTAAAAAAGAAAGAGCTTTTATTTTAAGGTGGTTTAAAAAGACACCTAATGCCATCTTAACTTCGGTAAGTATCTTAACAACTGGTTTTGATGAACCTACCGTAGAATCTATCATATTAAACAGAGCTACAAAATCGTTGACATTGTATTATCAAATGATTGGTAGAGGTTCTAGGATTTTAAAAAATAAGTCTTATTTCAATATCATAGATTTAGGAAATAATTTTCACAGATTTGGACCATGGGGAGCTGATTTAGATTGGCAACAAATCTTTAGATCTCCTAATTTTTATTTGGAAAAATTATTGAGCGATGAAGAATTAGAAGAAACCTTTGCCTATGATATGCCAGAGGCTTTAAGAGAAGAATTTGCAAATTCTAAAGACATTACATTTGATGTAAAGCAAACCTATTTAGACTCTTTAAAAAACAGAGAATCTACTAAAGTAGTGTTAGAGAAATCATTATTACATCATGCAAAAATGTGTATAGAAAATAGTGAAGATGTTTATGATGCTTTAGATTTAGCAAAAAAATTAAGTGATGATATTGATTTTAGATTGCAACGCTACTCTAAATGTATCAGTAAGAGCACTACAAATTTTATGGATTGGTTAAAAAATGATTATAAAGTTAAGCTTAGATTGTTTTTAAGAGCTAACTTTGATGAAATGTTTGAGGAAATCCACGGAAGACCTGCTGAATAGATTTATTAAAACTGATTTTAAGTTTAGCAAAGAGTTTGCTTATGAAATTAACTAAAGAAACTATACTAATAGTTTTGGCTTTTTTTGCTATTTACGTTGTTTGGGGATCTACTTATTTACTCAATAAAATTGCTGTTCAAGAGATTTCTCCATTATTTTTATCTTCTACACGATTTATTTTTGCTGGATTTTTAATTTTGGTCATTTCTAAAATCTTAAAACTTCCACTAAAAATCACAAAACAACAATTCCTAAACAATCTACTTGCAGGGTTTTTGTTTTTAGTCTACGGAAACGGGGTTTTTGTTTGGGCTTTAAAATACATAGACAGTAGTTTTGCTGCGCTAGAAGCTTCTTCGTTGCCATTGGTAGTCATCATTTTAATGAGAATTTTATACGGACAGAAAATTCATAAGAAATCGCTATTTGGTGTCTTGTTAGGAATCATCGGAATTTATTTATTGGTAAGTCAGCAAGATATTACCAATGCAGAAAATAGTTTGTTAGGTATTTTGATGATTGCAACCTGTATTCTTAGCTGGGCATTTGCAAGCATTTTTGTTTCTAAGGCTAAAATGCACACAAGTTATTTTGTAAACTCAGGCTATCAAATGTTTACAGCCGGAATTTTATTATCGATTGGAAGTTTAATTGTTGGAGAAGAATGGAAATCACCATTATTATGGAAAACAACCACAATTAGTTCAATGATTTTACTTGTAGTGTTTGGAAGTATCGTTGCGTTTACTGCATTCAATTTTTTATTAAAAAAAGTATCCCCAGAAAAAGTAGCAACCTCTTCTTATGTAAACCCTTTGATGGCATTACTTTTGGGTTGGTATGTGTTGGATGAAAAAATAACCTTACAATCTATTATAGCAGCAATTATATTATTAGTTGGTGTCTATTTTATCAATTCCAAGAAAAGCATTAAGAAAGCTTAAAAATAATGTAACAAATGTTACATTCGTATTATAGATAGTTTAATACATTTATCTTTTTTAACTTGGTTTTTATGGAAAGAAGAAAATTTATTAAAAAAACAACACTTACTTCATTAGCAGCGCTTATTGGAACCGAAATTGTTTTTGGCTCTAACATGCTTAAAAATTATAAGCCTTTAGCACTTCAAGAAACAGACCCTTTTAAGTTGTTTAGCTTAGATAGTGAAATGGTTGTTTTAAATGACAAACCATGGAACATAGAAGCAAAAGCCCATTTATTAGACGATAAAATTACACCTAGTAGTAAAATGTTTATCAGAAATAATGGTCTAATTCCGACAGAAATTGATGAGCAAAATTGGACACTTACCATTGATGGTGAATCTGTAAAAAACAAGACAACATTTACCTTAAACGACTTAAAGACAAAGTTTAAAGAATATACTTATCAGTTGACACTTGAATGTGGTGGAAATGGTAGAAGCGAATTTGACCCTCCTGCAAAAGGAAATCAATGGACTGTAGGAGCAGTTAGCTGTGCTACCTGGACAGGTGTTCGATTAAAAGATGTATTAGAAGCTGTTGGAATAAAAAACGACGCAGTGTATATTGGATACCATGCGGCAGATACTCATTTAAGTGGAGATCCTTCAAAGGAACCTATATCTAGAGGAGCCCCAATGTCTAAAGCTCTAGAAGACGAAACATTAATTGCCTATAAAATGAACGGAAAAAAGATTCCGGTTGCACATGGTTTCCCGTTAAGATTGGTTGCAGGTGGTTGGCCAGCATCCGTTTCTGGAAAATGGATCAATAGAATTAGCATCCGTAATATAGAGCACGATGGAACAAAAATGACAGGAACAGCTTATAGAGTTCCTAAATTTCCGGTTGCTCCTGGAGAAAAAGTTAAAGATGAAGACATGAAGATTATTGAATCGATGCCTGTAAAATCTTTGATAACCTATCCAAAATCTGGAGCCATCATTAAAAAAGGAGATTCGTTAGCAATAAGAGGTCATGCTTGGGCAGGAGATTTAGAAGTAGCCAAAATGGAGTACTCAATTGACTTTGGTGCTACTTGGCATCAAGCTAGTATTGAAAAACCAGTTAATCGATTAGCATGGCAACATTTTTCTGCAAAAATCAACTTTCCAAAAGTTGGATATTATGAGGTGTGGGCTAGGGCTACAGACTCAAACAATATTGCTCAACCTATGTTGTTGCCAGGCTGGAACCCTAAAGGGTATTTAAACAATGCTTGCCATAGAATTGCTATAAAAGTAAAATAATGCATCAAAACTCAAGCGAATATAAAAAGTTACTTAAGAAAGCTGAAAGATTAGCTTATTCAGGTCTTTTTTTAATGGGCATCTCAATTGGATTGCTTTTTTTAAAAATTTACGATCCTACGTTAAGCATTTTTGAAGGAAAACAAGAAATTGCAGAAGTTATTGATGAAGACTTAATTGAAAACGGTATTCATGTGAGAACTGGTTTTGTTGATGATGTTGGTTTAATGACTGTTGTAAATAATTGTACCAATTGCCATTCTTCAAAATTGGTTATTCAAAACAGAATGAATGAAGATCGCTGGAATGCTACAATTAAATGGATGCAAGAAACCCAAAATCTCTGGCCTTTAGGAGACAATCAAAAAATAATTGTAGATTATTTGGTTAAAAATTACCCGCCTGTAGAAAAAGGAAGAAGAGCGAGTTTAACAAATATCAATTGGTATGAGCTTAAAAAATAGTTCTTTTTTTATGTTGCTTTTCCTGTTTTTTGCTTGTAATCAGCAAGAACACACTACAAGCTATTTAATTGAATTAGATGATTTTGAATCTTTATCAAAATTAAAAACTACAAAAATCATTGACTTTAGAAAATTAAAAGACTACCAAGAAGGTCATGTTCAAAATGCGATCAACATTTGGAGATCAGACATAGAAGATGCCACATTTCCTTATGGTGGAATGAAAGCGAATAAAATACAATTAGAAGCATTATTTAGCAGGTTAGGAATACAAAAGGATGATACCTTAATTATTTATGACGATAAAGGATTGTCTGATGCAGCAAGGTTATGGTGGGTGTTGCAATACTACAATTTTAAAAATGTAAAGTTACTTAATGGAGGGCTAGTTACGTTACAAAACGCAGGAATTACTTTATCTAAAGAGAGTGTTCGTTTTGTGCCTTCTAAATTTGAATTTAGTGGAATCAGTACTCGCTTTTTTGCTTCTAAAGAACAAATTCAAAATGCCATTTCAAATAAATCCTTAATTCTAGACACAAGAACAGAAGATGAATTTACTGGAAAGCAATTGAAAAAAGGAGCATTTCAAGCAGGAAGAATTCCTTCTAGCAAACTAATTGATTGGGCAAACGCAATTAATTATAACGGCAATAAAAAAATTAAATCGGTAGCTGAATTAAATAAGATTTATGGCGAATTAACTACAGACAAAAGTGATACCTTATTTGTGTATTGTCATAGTGGAGTTCGATCAGCACATACCACATTTGTATTAACTCAATTATTAAATTATAAACATGTATTAAATTATGATGGCTCTTGGACTGAATGGAGTTATTATAAAAATTTACCAACCGCAAAAGATTATTAAAATGGAAAACTATTTAGAAATTTTTACAAACACTGTAATAGGAATGGCAAATTACCAATGGAGGCAAATCGTATTTGATGTTCCTTGGAATGAAAACTGGTTTTGGGGATTAACAATTGTCTCATTAGGAGTTTGGGCATTAGAGTTGTTATTTCCTTGGAGAAAAAATCAGAAAGCCTTTAGAAGAGACTTTTGGTTAGATTGGATTTATATGTATCTAAACTTTTTTATTTTCCAAATAGGATTATTTGGTTTGTATGATATACTAGGAAGCATATTTAATAGTTTTGGAATTACCTCTACATCTTTTGCTTTAATTTCTAAAGATGCCATACCAACTTGGGCTTTTATCTTAATATTCTTTATTTTAAATGATTTTGTGCAATGGTTTACCCATGTTTTACTACATAAATATGAGTTTTTATGGAAATTCCATAAAGTACATCATTCTGTAAAAGAAATGGGATTTGCAGCACATTTACGTTACCATTGGATGGAAAATATTTTTTACAAACCTTTAAAAACATTAGCGGTGATGATTTTGGTTGGAGCTGAACCAGAGCAAGCATTTTTTATACACTTCTTTGCTGTTCTAATTGGTCATTTAAATCATGCAAACATTCGTATTACATGGGGTCCATTAAAATACATTTTTAACAATTCGGTAATGCATTTATACCATCATGTAAAAGCTTTGCCAGAAGGAAGAAATCATGGAATCAATTTCGGGATAAGCTTAAGTCTTTGGGATTACATTTTCAAAACAAATTATGTTCCAGAAGATAGTGGAACCATTGAACTAGGTTTTCCAGAAGATGAGAAATTCCCGCAAAGTTTATGGGGTCAGATTATTTATGGTTTTGGGAAGAAAAAATAAACGCTTTTAAGAATTATATAAAGTTAAAAAAAACGCTTAGAGAAATCTAAGCGTTTTTTATTACATTTAGCATTCTTAAAAATAACACCAAATGAAAACAACTATTTACAGCATTCTTTTTTTACTTACTATATCTGTAAGTGCACAAAAAAAAGTATTGGATCATGCAGATTTTGATATCTGGAACACTATTAGAAGTCAATCAATCTCAAACAACGGAAAATTTATCATGTACTCTTTAGAGAGAGGAGAGAAAGATCGTTTTTTGAAAATTAAAGATGAAAAAGCAAACCCTATTTTTAATTATGATAGAGTTGCTGGAGGGCAATTTACATTCGATTCTAAGAATGCTCTTTTTACCATAAAAGCATGGAAAGATAGCATTACCGAAATGCAAAGAAGAAAAGTTAAGAAAGATAAAATGCCTAACGACACTTTAGCAATTTTTAACCTTTCAAGTAAAAATTTGACAAAAATTTCAGATGTTAAATCTTATAAAGTACCTGAAAAATGGGCTGGTTATGTTGCTTATTTATTAGAGGAAATTAAAAAACCTGTTTCAAAAGACAAAACAAAAAAAACAGATTCAAAAGCGAAAGCTAAAAAAGTTAAAAAAGTAAGTGCAAAAAATGGCTATCATTTAGTTGTCAGAAATTTAGCAACACAACAAGAAGACACCTTGAAATATGTTACCTCGTATTCTTTCGCTAAAGAAGGAAAAAGCTTAGCTTATGTAACAACAGGAGATTCTGAGGCTAAAAATGGGGGTGTTTATGTGTTGAACTTAAACAACAATCAAACAACAGAAGTATTTACTGCAAATAATAAATCAAAGTATTATCAAGTAACCTTTAATGATGCAGGTACCAAGCTTGGTTTTGTTGTCGATGCAGATACTACAAAAGCTTTAGTTAGACCACATCAATTGTATGTATGGAATGGTGGGGCAAAAGCAACAGAAATTACTGATCAAAATGCTACCTCTAAGGGATATAAAATATCTTCTAATGGAAGGATTGGTTTTTCTAAAGACAACAGCAAAATGTATTTTGGTTTTGCCACTCAGCCTATTGTAAAAGACACTACTCTTGTAAAAGATGAAATTGTGAATGTAGAAGTTTGGGCATACGATTCACCTAGACTTTACACGGTACAAGAATTACAGGTAAATAACGATAAAAGAAAATCATATCTAGCTGCGTTGCATTTAAATTCAAACAAAGTGGTTCAATTAGCAACAACAGAGTATCCAGATGCTAGTGTTGGAAACGAAGGAAATGCTGAAAATGTTTTAGTTTCAAATGGAACGCCATATATGTTAGAAAGTCAATGGACAGGAATGAGAGCTAGCGATTATGCTATCGTAAACTCTTCAACGGGCAATACTCGTACAATACTTACCAATGTTAGTGGTAGAGTTCAATTAAGTCCGAATGGGAAGTTTGCGTATGGATATAACCCTGTTGATAGTACTTGGTTTTCATATGATTTACAGAGCAATAAAAAGTTAGATTTAACCAAAGGGAAAGTATTTTACAATGAACTAAATGATACTCCTAATCATCCTGGATCTTACGGAATGGCAGGATGGACAAAAGATGATAATGCCATGTTGATTTATGATCGATATGACATCTTTAAGTTCAATCCGACAACAGGTCAAAGCACCAAATTAACAAATGGTAGAGCTACTAAAACAGTATTTCGCTATGTAAGATTGGATAGAGAAGCGCGTTTTATTGATGAATCTAAAACTTGGTTGTTAACCACATTTAATGAAACTTCTAAGAATAGTGGATATTATGAATACAATCCTAAAAGAAATAGAGGTAAACAATTGGTAGATGGACCCTTTAGATATTCAAGTCCAGTAAAAGCAACAGATAGTAAAAACGTATTATTTACTCGTCAATCTTTTATTGAGTTTCCAAACTTAAGAGTGTCAGATTTAAGCTTTAAAAAAGAAACCGTAATTAGTGATGCAAATCCACAACAAAAAGAGTATAACTGGGGAACAATTGAATTGATACATTGGACATCTTTAGAAGGAAAAGCTTTGAGTGGTTTATTAATAAAACCAGAAAACTTTGATCCAAACAAAAAATATCCATTACTAGTAAATTTCTATGAAAGAAGTTCAGATGGGTTGCATTCACATAGAGCTCCATCACCAGGAAGATCTAGCATCAACTATAGTTTTTATACAAGTAGAGGATATGTAATCTTTAATCCAGATATCGTTTATAGAGATGGATATCCAGGAGAATCAGCATATAACGCGGTAATTCCTGGAGTAACGGCGTTAGTAGATAAAGGCTTCATTAAAAAAGATAAAATTGGCGCTCAAGGACATAGTTGGGGAGGATATCAACTAGCTTATTTAGTAACAAAAACAGATATTTTTGCAGCAGTTGAATCTGGTGCTCCAGTAGCTAATATGATAAGTGCTTATGGCGGAATTAGATGGTGGACAGGCTTGAGTAGACAATTTCAATACGAGCATACTCAAAGTAGAATAGGAGGTACACCTTGGGAATATCCAATGCGTTACATAGAAAATTCTCCAATTTTTGCTATTGATAAAATAAACACACCTTTATTAATTATGCATAATGATGAAGATGGTCATGTGCCATGGTATCAGGGAATTGAATTTTTTACAGCCTTAAGACGTTTAGGAAAACCTTCTTGGTTGTTAAATTATAATGGAGAACCACACTGGCCATTAAAAATGCAAAACAGAAAAGATTTTAATATTAGAATGGCACAGTTTTTTGATTATTATCTAAAAGATACAGCAAAGCCAACTTGGATGCATCGTGGAGTTCCTGCAATAGAAAAAGGGATTAAACAAGGGTATGAATTGATGAAGAATTAAACGACAATTTTGAAAGCAAATAAAAACTCCAAAGAAATTATTCTTTGGAGTTTTTATTTGTATAATAAATTATAATTACTTTTTAGGTTTAATATCTACCCCAGTTTTTGTCTTAGGTTTGATATATACTCCTGTTTTTGTTTTTGGCTTAATGTCAACTCCTGTTTTTGTCTTAGGTTTAACATCCACACCTGTCTTGCTGTTTGACATATTATATGGTTTTGGTTAAATATTTTACTATATTAGTCAAAATATTTTAACCAACCAAACTTTAAGTTGTTAGTTTTCAGAGACTAACTTATTCCTTTAAAATGAATTTTAAAACTTTTATTAAAGAGTGTAATAATAGAGATGTATTTAAAAGGTTATCTATCTACCTAGTTTCTTGTTGGTTATTAATTCAAGTTTTGGATGTCACCTCAAAACCTTTAGGGCTTCCTGATTATTCTGTAACCATACTCCTTTTAATACTTATTATAGGTTTTCCAGTCAATATGTATCTAGTTTGGGTAAACTATGCCAAAAATTTAAAAATAGATGAAGATGAAGCCATGTCTATTACTAGAAAATCTTTTAAAAAGATATATTTTGCATTGATTAGTTTTGCATCTGTAATAGCAATGTTGTTATCTCTTGCCATTGTTAATAACAATTTTCTCAAAGAAGATGTTATGCTACTTCCAAAAAAAATAGCAAGTAACAATATTGCAATATCAAGGTTTGGAAACAACACAGGTGATGCTTCTCATGACGATATTGGAAAGATGGCTTCAGATTGGTTGATTCATGGTATTACTGAAAACAACATTGGTCAAACCGTTTCTCCTAAAGTAATTGATGATTATACTGAAATTTTAAAAACTTCTAGTAATATCAATCAGCGTAATGATATGATTAGAAGTTACTTTAATCCTGGAAAAATTATTACAGGAAATTATTTTCTAAAAGAAGATAAGTTAATTTTACAAGGTTTTATAACAGATGGAACTATTGATGAAATTTTAATCTCTTTCAAATCGATTGAATGCAGCATTGATAACCCTTTAGAGTGTATTGAATCTTTAAAACAATTGGTATTAGGGTATTTAATCACAGAAAAAGATAAAGCTCAAAATTTACAAGAAACACCACCTGTTTATAAAGCGTATAAACTTTTACTTGAAGCTAAATCAAAATCAGAAGAACCAGAAGAATCTTTAAAATTATTAGATAGAGCAATTGCAATTGACAGCACTTATTTTGAAGCTAAAGTACTTAGAGTTGCAAATTATTATAATAGAGGGCTTTTTAGAGAAGCCGATTCTTTAAGAAAACTAATCAAACCTACAAGAACCAATAATAAAAGACAGCAAAATTTACTGAATTTTTATCATGCATTAATTGAAGGGAATAACAGGAGAATTTATTCAACGTTACTTTCTGAATATAACAATACACCATTTGATTTAAAATCTAATCAAAGTACGATGACAGTTGCATTGGAATTTGTAAATAAACCAGAAGTTGTTTCTTCTATCTTCGATAAAATTATTACCGATAAGATGTCTTTAGACGATTGTGAATATTGTCAATATCGAATTTACGCCAAAGCAAAAGCTGATATAGAATTAAAAAATTATGACGAAGTAATTCAGCTTTTTAAAGACATTAGTTTAACCAAAGAGAACACTTATTTATTTCAATCTATATTAATTGCAACATATATTAGATCAAATAACATATCATCATTAAAAAATTTAGAAGCCTCTCAAAGTTTAATAGTTAGCAAAGGAGACTTAGATGAATTTTATACATTTTCTATAAAAGAATTTTTACTTCAGAACAATCAAAAAGCAGCAAAAGAATATGCACATAAACTATTGAAGTCTTATAATACAAATACTGCTCAAAATGAAGCGATAGCCAAAGCTTATTTTACCATTGGCGAATATGAAAAGTCAAAAGAGATTTTAGTAAAACTCTTAGAAACTGACGCAAAAAACATGAAATTGATTTCTTTGCTTGCAAAAAACTATTTTAAAATTGGAGACCTAAAGAAATCTACTAAAACCATTGCACAACTATCGGCTCTTAAAAAGCCCTATGAATATGGTGAGATCGAATATGAATATGCTGGCTATTATTCTGTTTCCAATCAAGATGAATTAGCTTTAGATTATTTAAAAAGATCTATTGCGAAAGGGAATAGGATTACTTTAAGCACTTTTCAAAATGATCCAGATTTTATTGATTATTTTGAAACAAAAGAGTTCAAAGATATTTTAACTTATTGGCATTAATACATCAAAAAATGAATATGTTTTATCAAATTACAACAGAAAAAAAAATACAATTAATAATAGATATATTAGAAGTTGTTACATGGCCGATTACTTTGCTTCTATTGATAATTCTCTTTAGAAAGTATTTTATTTCAGCACTTTCAAGATTAGGGTCTTTACAGGCAGGAGCAACTGGTTTTACAATGACGTTTGATCAAAAAATAACTGAGGCAAAACAATTGTTAAAGGGAATTCAACCTAAAAATAGTGCTAAAGAGAATTTAAGTTCTCACTTTTCTAAATTACTTGAAATGAAGTTAGAACTAAATGCAAAGCTTGTTCAATTAGCAACTGCAAATAATGTAGATGCTGCAAATAAATCATATGTACAGTTGTGTGATGAGCTTCAAGAAATTGGAATAATTACTATTCAAAAGAGTACATTGATTAAAACTTTTTTCGATTTGGCAAATTCTGCAGATACAACATTGTCTGAAGAGAATTTCAATGTAACAGAAGAATTGTTTAATTCAATACATATTTAAAATTTATTCGATTGAGTAATCTTCAAAATGCACATGCTTTATTAATTGGAATTGGAAATGATTTGCCAGTTACAGTATATGATGCTACGGCAATACATAACATCTTAGCAGATCAAAATTTAGCGGGATATGATCCAGAAAACATTATTTTACTTACAGATAAAGAAGCTACTAGAGAAGGTATTCTGAATGCTTTTGATTTGTTGATTTCTAAAATTAACGAAGAATCTTCTGTGTTTTTGTTTTATTCTGGACATGGTGGTTTATACGAACCATGGAATCAATTTTATTTAGTTCCCAATAATTTTGATGCAGAAGAGTATGAAACTACTTGGGTAAAAGCAGAAGAATTGAAAGAAAAGATTTCTGCCATTAATTCTAAAAAATTGATCTTTTTTCTTGATTGTTGTCATGCAGCCGGAATGACAAAATCGGCACCAAAAATCAATTCGCCAAAAAGTCAAGAAAAAATAAGATTAGAAAATGCTGATGGCTTAGCACAAAAACTTGATGACGGAAAAGGAATGTCTATTATTTCTTCATGTAGAGAAGATCAGCTGTCTTATATTATGGATGGTGATAACAACAGTCTATTTACTAAATGCTTAATAGAAGTGTTAAAAGGCAAACATAAGTCTCATTTTGATGAACCCTTTGTAAGAATTTCTGAAGTAATTCAGTATGTTTTTAAATCAGTACCACAAAGAAATCCAGATCAAAAACCTTATGCAAACCTTCAGATTTATGACGATTTTGCATTGAGCTATGTACCTGAAAATAAGAGAAGTAATATAGAAGCAACTATTGAAGTTCCTACGGATACAGAAGAACAAAAAGAAGCTTCTGTTACAACAGTTTTTAGAAAGTCAGAAACTGCTAAAAATGTACTCATTTTTGTGCATGGATTTTCTGGAGAAGCAGCTAATAGCTTTGGAGAAATTCCAAATTTTATCATGCAAGATGCTAATTTTGATGATTGGGATTTATACCCAATTGGTTTTAGTGAATTTGTAAAGCCAATTTTAGGAAAAAACATTTGGGCGTCTGTAGAGGATATAGAAAAAATTGCAGATTATTTAAATACATCTATCAAATACAAATTTGGTTCTTATGCAAATATTGCAATTATTGCTCATGGTTTGGGTGGAATTGTTGCTCAAAAAGCAATCATTAACCTACAGATAGATCAAATTAAAAGAATAAGTCATTTGCTTTTATTTGCTAGTCCAAATAACGGAATGCCTAGTAATTTTATTTCTAAGCTCTGGAACAAGCATTTAAAAGAGTTTAGTGAAAACAGTAAGTTTATTAAAAATTTAAGAGCCAAATGGAATGCACTTTTTTATGATTCCTTGCCTTTTACATTTAAAGCAATTGCAGCAACACATGATGAATATATTTCTCCGAACTCAAATTTAGTAGCTTTCCCTAAAGAGTATAGAGAAACTGTTGTAGGAAATCATTTTTCAATCATTCAGCCGCAAAGCAAAGAAGATGTAAGTTATCAACTTATTATAAATACACTTTCTAATGATATTCAGCATAATAAAGAAATAGAGAGCGAAGAAATACATCTAGTTTCAGAAGATTATAAAGAAGTTGTAGATAAATTGTTACCAACGGTAAACGATTTAGGAAAAAGAGGTTTAGAACGATTGGTATTTGCATTAGAAAAACTCAATAGGGGTGAAGAAGCATTTGACATTTTAGAAAATCATCCTTTATCAAAATACAATTCAGATATTTTAGGTTTGATAGGAGGTAGATATAAGAGAAAGTATTTGATAAGCTATATGAAATCTGAAGGAGAAGATGCTATTAAATACTATAGCAAAGGTTTAGAATTGGCAAAAGAAAATGACAATGTTCAACAGCTATATTATTTAAACATCAACATGGCATTTTTAAGTTTAATTGTAAAAGATGATACTTCAAAAATGACAGCACATGCCCAAAGTGCGTTACTTTATTGTGATAAAGATGCTTATGATAGCTTATGGAAATTAGCTACTCTTGCAGAAGCCAATATGTATTTAGGCAATATAAAGATTGCAAAAGAGTTTTACTTAAAAGCGTCTAAAATTGCTGCTGTTAGAGAAAAGATATCTATATACAATAATGCATATACTGGTTATATAGGATTGATGAAAAGTAACAATCCGCAGGATGAATTTATTAAATTTTTAAAATTTAGCTTTTTAAATTAATACCGTATGAAAAAATTTAAACAACATCAAATTCCTGATTTTAATTTTAGTAAAGCTGTTAAAAAACCCATACCAGTTCAATGTTTTCAAATTGATGAAGCGTTTGAAGTAGAAACCATGGAAGGAGTCATGAAAGGAAAAAAAGGAGATTGGTTGATGGTGGGTATTTCTGGAGAAATGTACCCTTGTGATAAAGCCATCTTTGAAAAAACGTATACGCTATTAAAATAATTAACTATATGAAAACTAAGCTAACAATATTCTTGCTGCTGTTAACACTTTCGTTAACTGCACAAACCATGTCTTTTGAAGAATATAATCCGAAATCTACTTTAGTGGTTCCAGGAAAAATAATTAAAAAAGCAAAGTTTCCTTTTATAGATGTACACGGACATCAATATAGAATGCCTACTCAAGATTTAACTTCTGTAATTACCGCAATGGATACCTTGAATATGGGAATTATGGTAAACTTAAGTGGTAGAAGTGGGAACGATTTGACAAAATCTGTACAAAACATCAAAGACCATTACCCGAATCGGTTTGTGGTTTTTGCAAACATCGATTTTAATAGGAATGTTGGTAAACCGGGTTGGATTGAAGCAACTGTGAAACAATTAGAGCAAGATGTAAAAAATGGTGCTAGAGGTTTAAAAGTATATAAAAGTTTGGGATTGAGTAATGTAGATTTTAAAGGCAATAGAGTAGCCATTGACGACCCTAGATTAAGTCCGATTTGGAAAAAATGTGGTGAATTAGGGATTCCGGTATTGATTCATTCTGCAGATCCAAAATCTTTTTGGGATCCTTTTGATAAAGACAATGAGCGTTGGTTAGAGTTAAAGACACATCCACGTAGAAAAAGAGATGCAAACAACCCTGCACCTTTTGAACAAATTATGAACGAACAGTATACTATGTTCAAAAAACATCCAAAAACCACCTTTATCAGTGCTCATATGGGGTGGATGTCGAATAACTTAGGCGGATTAGGAAAATTACTAGATGAAATTCCGAATATGAATGTTGGAATAGGAGCTATCATTGCTGAGTTGGGAAGACAGCCTAGAAATGCTAAAAAGTTTTTTATCAACTACCAAGACAGAATTTTATTTGGAAAAGACAGCTGGGTGCCACAAGAATTTCCAACCTATTTTAGAGTCTTAGAAAGTGCTGATGAATACTTTCCGTACCATAAAAAATACCATGCTTTTTGGCCAATGTATGGATTGGATTTACCAGACAATGTGTTAAAGAAGGTGTATTATAAAAATGCATTGCGAATTGTACCTGGTTTAGACAAAACATTGTTTCCAAATTAATAAAAAAAAGCCCTTGAATAATCAAGGGCTTTTTTTGTATTCAACAAACAAACTAGGTTAGTTTTTCATTGAGTTGTTAAGATTGATGTGTCCTTTTTGGTTCAATACCAAATGCTGAATAAAAAACTCCATCATTCTATCTCTACCTAAAGCAGTATGTCCTCTATCTGGACCCACTTGAACCTCAAAACTTTTACCTGCTTTTTGTAAAGCTTGTATCAACTGTAAAGAATTGGATGGATGTACATTGTTATCACTTGTACCAAAATAAATCATTAATTCGCCTTTTAAATCCTTCGCATAATTCATAATACTAGAAGCATCATATCCTTTTTTATTATTGGTAATTAAGTTCATATAACGCTCTGTATATACATTGTCGTAATTTCTCCAATCTGTTACTGCAGAATTTGCCACTGCCACATGATATACATCTGGATGTCTTAATAAACTAGTTGCTGCAGTTGTACCTCCATAAGAAGTACCATATACCCCAACTCTGTTTTTATCAAAATAAGGTCTATTGTATAATGATTTAACGCCTTCTGTAAAATCATCCATTTCTACGATTCCAAGATTCCCATATAATTTATCTAATAAACGTTTTCCTCTACCACGAACATTTCTACCATCAATATTTAACACTAAAAAACCATATTCAGTTAAGGCACTCGGATAGGTAAATGTTTCTCTAAATGCATTGGTAGAAGGGCCTCCATAATTATCTAAAATAACTGGGTATTTTTTGGTCGGATCAAAATTAGATGGAAAATGAATCATTCCATGTAATTCTGTTACACCATCAGCAGATGTAAAGGTAAATACTTCAACAGTTTTAAATCCTAATTTGTTAAACTGAGACATATCGCTTTTAGCAATCTCTGAAATCTGTTTTCCTTTAGCATCCATTAGGTTTACAAAAGGAGGAATGTTGTGTGTTTGTGCTACGTCTACAAAATACTTTCCATCTGGAGAAATACTTGTACTGTGATTGAATTTAGGATCTGTTAAACGAACATCTTTCGTTCCGTCTAAGTTTACACGATGTAATTGCATTTTCATGTGATTTTCACCACTACGAGCATAATAATATACTTGTTTCTTTTTTTCATCAACTTTTACCAAACGAGCAACTTCAAAATTGTGATTGGTAATTGTATTTACTAAAGTTCCGTTGTAATTGTATAAGTAGTAATTGTTAAAACCATTTCTTTCTGACGCCCAAATAAAGTGTTGACCATCTTCTAATTCGTAGATTTCTGGAGTGTTTCTTGTAAAACTAGGTAACCATTCTTCTCTCACAATAGTTCTAGTTTCTCCAGTGGTTGGATTACCAGCACTATATTCCATAATGTCTTGCTTACGATTTGTAGAATGATACAACAATTCTTTGCCATCTGGTGACCATTTGATTCCGTATAAATAAGTTCCTAAAGCACCATCATTATATGGTTTTCCTTTTCTAACATCTAACGTAACCGTTTTTTTTGTTTCTAAATCATACACCAATAAATCTACTGGTAAATTTTTAGCACCAACCTTTGGGTACGCTTCAATTTCTACAGAGTCTTGCACTTGTACTTGATCGTATAACACATAATATTTCTTAGCATTTTTCTCCTCAAAACGATAAAAAGCTACTTTTTTAGAATTTGGTGACCACCACATGGCAGTATTCTGACCTAATTCTTCTCCATACACCCAAGTTGCAATTCCGAATTTGATTTGATTTTCATCATTTCCTTTGGTAGTAACGGCTTGTACATTAGATCCGTCTGCATTGCTTATGTAAACGTTTCTGTTTTTAGTAAACACTTTTAATTTTTTGTCGGGAGAAATATGAGAAGCATATTGTCTTCCACGAGCAGGTCTATTTCCTCTTCTAAAACGTTGTTGTGGTTTTGCCTTTTCTGAAGCAATAACTTTTTTCTTTTTAACATCATAGGTATGCTGCATTCCGTCTTCTACATAAGTAAACGTTTTACCATCTTTAGCCCATGCAACAGATGCTGGTGCTCGTTTTATAGAGCTATATAATTTTGGGGCCATTTTTTGATATTGAGCATATCCTGGCATTTGTTTTAATTTGTCTTGAGCAGAACTATTTAGTGAAAAGACAAACAATAGCAACAAAGAAAACAACGTTGCTTTTTTAGAATGATTCAAATACATTTTAAGTTGATTTAAGTTTAATTCGAGTAAAGTTACTTGAAAAAAAGTTCTGAGTAAAAAAAGATTGAAAATTTTAACGTAAGCTTACAATATTTAAAACAAAATTTTCCTGTAATAAAATATATAACTAACTTTCATCCATAAATTATATAGCAGGCTTCATGAACAACTATCCAACTAAAGTATATCTTAATGGTGAAATATTAGATGCAAAAACTGCCAAAATATCTGTATTTGACAGAGGATTTTTATTTGGAGATGGCATTTATGAAGTGATGGTTCAAATTAATGGACGCTTTTTTTATGGAGATGCACACTTAAAGCGTTTACAATATTGTTTGGATACAATCGATATTGATTTTGATGTAAAATCGCTTCAAAAAGAAATTGAAAAATTATTAATTGCAGCAGAATTACAAGAACAAGATTGTTTGTTATACATGCAAGTTACAAGGGGAACTGCTCCAAGAACGCATTCGTATCCTAAAAACACAACTCCAACAGTTATGATGTATGCAGTACCTAAAAAACTGCCAGAGATTAATCAAATACATGCTGCTGTTGTTACAACGAATGATTACCGATGGGAAAAATGTGATTTAAAAATGACTTCGTTACTAGGAAATGTCATGGCTAACGAATTTGCAATGCAACAGAATTGCTTTGAAACCTTGTTTGTTCGAGATGGAGTCATCACAGAAGCTTCACATTGCAATGTGTTTTTTGTGAAAGGGAATACTGTATATACTCATCCAGCAGATCAATTTATTCTCAATGGTATTACAAGACAAATAGTTATCGATTTATGTAACAAACTTGATATAAAAGTTGTTGAAGAAGGAGTTCTCTTTTCTGAAATTTCTGAAATAGACGAAGCTTTTTTAACAGGCACATCAACTCAGATTGCTTCTATAAGACAAATGAACAACCATTTCTTTTATCAAGAGGATGCTATTGGAAAGATCACTGAAAAATTACAACAAGCGTATTTAGAGTTAAAATAATAGCCATTATGAACAATTATAAAAACAGTATACATTGTATTTTATTTGTATTTGGAATAACATTGCTATTCTCTTGTACTAATGATCATACAGTTTTTGATATCATTATAGAAAAAGGAACTGTGTATGATGGTTCAGGTAAAGATCCTATTGCAACTGATATTGGAATCAAAAATCATGTGATTCAAAAACTTGGAGACCTCTCAAATTCTAAAGCTAATAGAAGAATTGACGCTTCAGGTTTATCAGTATCACCCGGCTTTATAGATATGCACGCACATTTAGAACCCATTTTAGAATTGTCAGATTGTGAAAGCATGTTAAGACAAGGTGTCACAACAGCTTTAGGTGGTCCTGACGGAAATAGCCCTTGGCCATTTGCTGCTTATTTACAAAAATTAGATTCCATCGGAATTGGAATGAATGTAGGTTATTTGGTTGGGCACAATAAAGTGCGTAGCAATGTGATGCAATTAGAGAATCGTATGCCTACATCGGAAGAATTAGCGATTATGAAAGCACAAATCAAAACAGCTATGAGTGAAGGTGCATTTGGAATTTCTACAGGATTAAAATATTTACCAGGTGCATTTTCAAAAATAGAGGAGGTTATAGAATTGTCAAAAATATCAGCTAATTTAGGAGGAATTTACACTTCACATTTAAGAGAAGAAGGTTTGGGGTTGTTTGCTGCTGTTAGAGAAGCGATTACCATTTCTGATAAAGCGAACATTCCAGTTATTTTAACCCATCATAAAGTCATTGGAAAACCTATGTGGGGAAAAAGTTCAGTAACATTATCAATGGTAGATTCAGCCAGAACTGCTGGATTAGATATAAAAATAGATCAATATCCATACAATGCAAGTTATACAGGAATTTCAATTTTAATTCCGAGTTGGGCTAGGGCTGGTGGAAATGATGCCTTTAAAGAACGATTAAAAAAACCAAAATTAAGAGAGCGTATCAAAGCAGGAATTATTTTTAATATAGAAAACGATAGAGGTGGGAATGATTTGGCAAGGGTACAATTTGCAAAAGTAGCATGGCAACCAGAATTAGAAGGTAAAACCCTTAAATATTGGGCTGAGCAAAAAGGACTAAAAGTAAATTCAGAAACTGGCGCTGAATTAGTAATTGAAGCTCAAGTAAACGGGGGAGCTTCTTGTATATTTCACGCTATGAGTGAAGTAGATGTAGAGCGTATTATGCAACATCCACAAACCATGATTGCATCTGATGGAAGGTTGGTGAAACCTGGTATTGGACATCCTCATCCAAGATGGTACGGAACATTTCCAAGAGTATTAGGACATTACGCTAGAGATAAAAAAACAATTTCATTGGCTACGGCTATTTATAAAATGACACAACTTCCTGCTACTACTTTAGGTTTAAAAAACAGGGGAGTTATTAGAGTAGGTGCAAAAGCAGATATTGTTGTTTTTGATGCAGAAACAATAATTGACAAAGCAACTTTTCAAGAACCACACCAATACCCAGAAGGGATTCCATATGTACTAGTCAACGGACAAATTTCTATAGACAACGCAGAATTTAAAAAGTTAAAAGCGGGAGAAGTACTTCGAAAAGCTTGGAATAAATAATAAATCAAATAAATCCAACTAATAATTTTAGTTGGATTTATTTTTTCTCTAAATTTGAGAATTAACACAATTTAAACCAAACTTATGAAGTCTTTATCAGTATCCTTAAAAATTCTTTTAGCATTCTTTTTTACAAGCACACTAATCGCACAAGATTTTAGTGTTTTAAAATACAGAACAGTTGGCCCTGAAAGAGGTGGAAGAGTAACAACCGTTACAGGAACACCCATGTTACCAGGAACTTTTTATTTAGGTGCAACCGGTGGTGGAGTATGGAAATCAGAAGATTATGGAACTACATGGAATAATGTTTCTGACGGATTTTTCGCAACTCCTTCTATAGGTGCTATTGAAGTTGCTGTTAACGATCCAAATATTGTATATGTGGGTACAGGATCTGATGGTTTACGAAGCAATGTAATTTCAGGAAAAGGTGTTTATAAATCGATCAATGCTGGGAAAACCTGGGAACATATTGGCTTAAGAGAAACAGGTCAAATTGGCGCAGTAGAAATAGATCCAACAAATCATAATATTGTATGGGTTGCCGCTATTGGGAATGCTTTTAAAAATAATAGTGAACGTGGTATATATAAAACCATAGATGGTGGTAAAAACTGGGAAAAAGTATTGTTTATTTCTGATGAAGTTGGTTTTGCTGATTTAGAGTTATTACCAAGCAATCCAAATATTGTGTATGCTGCTGCATGGAAAGGGCAGCGTAAACCTTGGACCATCATTTCTGGTGGGACAAAGGATGAAGGCGGAATTTACAAATCAATCAACGGTGGAAAGGATTGGGTAAAATTAGAAAATGGGTTACCAAAAGGTTTGATTGGAAAAATTGATTTAGCGGTTTCTGCTGTTGATTCAAGTATTTTATATGCAGTCATCGAAGCACCTGGTAAAGATGGGGGTTTGTACAAATCTGTAGATCAAGGAAAATCTTTTAAGCAGGTTTCTAACAACCAAGGATTGGTAAACAGACCTTTTTATTACACAAACATAGAGTTAGACCCAACAAATCCAGATATTATTTATTCAAATGCAAATCCATTATTAAAATCAATAGATGGTGGTAAAAGTTGGAGCAGAATGTCGGTTCCACATGGAGACAATCATGATATTTGGATCAATCCAAACAATCCAAACTTATTAATCCAATCCAACGATGGCGGTGCAAATGTTTCGCACAATGGTGGTAAAACATGGTCTACACAATTCAATCAACCAACAGCAGAATTGTATCAAGTAGAAGTAGATGATCAGTATCCGTATTGGTTGTATGCTGGACAGCAAGACAATTCTACTGTTGCAATACCGAGTTTACCTCCGTCAGCTAGAGTACTTTCAGGAAGAGGCTGGGGGATAAGTGTTGGTGGATGTGAAACGGGTCCTGCAGTTCCAAAACCAGGGAATCATAATATTGTCTATGCAAACTGTAAAGGGAATTTTGGAGTTTTTAATAAATTAACCGGAATAGAAAAAAATTATACTGTTGGTGCTTCCTATATATACGGACACAATCCGAAAGATTTAAAATATCGTTTTCAGCGTGTTGCTCCAATTCATGTTTCTCCTCACAATCCAAATGTTGTGTATCATGGGTCACAATACATTCATAAAACAATGACCGATGGAAAAATTTGGGAAACGATTTCACCAGATTTAACGGCTTTTGAAGCTGATAAACAAGTAATTTCTGGTAGCCCAATTACCAGAGATATTACTGGAGAAGAATATTATAGCACTTTATATTCTATAAGAGAGTCTAAATTAAAAGAAGGATTGATTTGGACAGGTTCTAATGATGGTGTGGTTTCTGTGACTCAAAATGGAGGGAAATCTTGGAGCAATGTAACCCCTAGAAAATTACCTAAAGGAGGTAGATTAGAATCGGTAGAGCCATCACAATTTAATCCTGCAAAAGCATATATAGCTGTTGACAGACATTTATTGGGCGATGCCAAACCTTATTTTTACAAAACCACCAATTATGGTAAAACATGGGAGTTAATTTCTACAAGTTCAAATGGAATTCCAGATGATTTCACTGCTAAAGTTTTAAGAGAAGATCCTGTTAGAGAAGGCTTGCTATACGCTGGAACCGAATTCGGAATGTTTGTTTCTTTTAATGACGGAAAGTCTTGGGAGAAATTTCAACAGAATTTACCTGTAACGCCCATTACTGATGTCAAAATTTTTAGAGGAGATTTAATTTTAAGCACGATGGGAAGAGGCTTTTGGATTTTAGACAACATTACAACCTTAAGAGATAAAAGTATTAATAAATTGAATTCTACAGCACATCTTTTTAAACCTGATACAACAATACGCTATCGTTCTAGAGGCTATAGAACTGAAGGTGTTGTTCAATATCCAGGAACTAGTGTGATTATAGATTATTTTATTCCGAATGGTAATACTTCGCCAATTCAATTAGAAATTTTAGATTCAAATAGAAAACCAGTTGCAGAAATTGTTAGTGATAAAAACTTAATTGCAAAAACAACAATTGTAGAAGATATGAATTTGAGTCAGACTTTTAGATATGTAGATACAAAATTAGAAACAAAAGCAGGAATCAATCGTTTTCACTGGAATTTACAGCAAAAAGGAGCTTGGTCAGCAAATAAAAGTAGAAGTTTTAAAAACGGACCAATGGTAGCTCCAGGGATTTATACCGCTAAATTAACGGTTGATGGAAAATCATTTGAACAATCTTTTGAAATTGTTATGGATCCAAAAGTAAAAGATGAAGGGATCACAAAAGCAGATATCGTTAATCAAATTGCAATGCAACAAAAAGTAATGGATTTACTTTCTGAAGCGAGACAATTACAAGATGCTTTAGAAAAAGAGGCTAAATCTTTACAAGGTAAAAAATCTGCAAGAGCAATTAAAGTAGAAGCAGTTCTTAAAGAATTAAAAAATGATTCTGGTGCTTATCCACAGCAAATGTTTGTTTCTCAAGTTTCCTTTTTATTGAATTCAATTAGCGGTGCAGATCAAGTTCCTGGACAAGATGCTAAAAAGAGATATACTGAATTGGTGAGTCAATTTCAAAAAATAAAGACAAGTTTGTAAAGTAACTATAAAGGGTTAGAGAAAATTAAATATTATTCAGTGTATGCTATTTGAGTGTTTCTTGGTTATATGACAGGACTATAAAATCTTAATACATCAAATTTGCATTGGTATTTAGTAAAATCGTATCTTTGGAAACTTAAATAGTAAAAAAAACATTATAAAATTCATATGGCAAAATCTCAGCAGACCTACAATAAGAGCGAAAAAGAAAAGAAACGCTTAAAAAAACGTGAAGACAAAAGAAAGAAAATGGAGGCTCGTAAAGCTGATGTTAGAGAAAATGGTAAGGCTGGAATTGAATTTGCTTATGTAGATCATAATGGTAATTTAACAGACACTCCACCAGATCCATCTCAGAAAATAGAAGTTGAGTTAGAAGATATTATTTTAGGAATTCCTAAAAAAGAAGAAGGTGAAGCAGAAGACCCAATTAGAAATGGTAAAGTTTCTTTCTTCGATTCTTCTAAAGGATATGGTTTTATTTTAGATACAGACAACCAAGAAAAATACTTTACACACGTTAGTGGCTTAATTGATGAAATCACAGAAAACGATAAAGTTACTTTTGAGCTAGAAAAAGGTTTAAAAGGAATGAATGCGGTAAAAGTGAAATTAAAAAAATAATTATACATACCAATCTATATATATCAAAGCAACTTTAAAAAAAGTTGCTTTTTTTTATGCTTTATAACTTCTGTTTGAGGGACTATATATTTTCCTATATTTGTCTAAACTATATTTAAACTTATGAGAAAAATACTTTTTGTTTCGTTAATTTTATTAGGATTTGCTTCCTGCAATACAGAAAATAAATCTGTCAAAAATAAAATGGATTTTGATGGTATTACAGCATCTATTAAACCAGGTGATAATTTCTTTGCCCGTGTAAATAAACAATGGCTAGACAATGCAGTTATTGCAGAAGATCAAGTTGGAGTTGGTTCTTATAGTTTCTTAAACATTCCACAAAAAGTATTGTTAGAAAACATTTTAACTGAAGTATCTACTACAGAACACACTGAGGGAAGTATCGAACAAAAAGTTGGTGACTTTTATAGTTCAGGAATGGATACAAAAACTATTAACGAACTTGGGTATACACCAATAAAACCAATATTAGAAGAGATTGAAGCCATAAAAAATGTTGCTTCATTGATGTCTTTTGTGACAAATCAAATTACTTCAGGAAACTATTCAATCATCGGAATGAATGTTTCTCCAGATAATGAAAATAGTAGTGTAAACATCCTACATTTTGGTCAAGCTGGGCTAGGCTTACCGGATAGAGACTATTATTTCAAATCAGATTCGGTTTCTGTTACCATTCAAAATGCGTATAAAAATTACCTTACAACTTTATTTAGGTTAACCGACACAAAAAATGCAGATGAGAATGCTGCAATTGCATACGGTATTGAAAAAAAATTAGCCGCTTCTCATAAAACAAGAATTGAACGTAGAAATGTAAAAGCCAATTACAACAAAATGGCTGTTTCCGATATCAATAAAAGTCAGCCTAATATTGGGTGGTCAAACTTATTGAATCAATTAAATTTGAAAGCAGATGCTGTAGATATTAAGCAACCAGCTTATTATAAAGAATTGAATAAGCTATTGGTTACTATTTCTATTTCTGACTGGAAAACTTATTTAAAAGCTGCTACATTGTCTACATATTCTGATATTTTAAGTAAACCTTTTGAAAATGCAAATTTTGAATATGCAAAGGTTTTGTACGGACAGTCAACACAAAAATCTCGTGCGCAATTGATGGTTCAAAAAGTGGATAGACAATTGGGTTTTGCGCTTGGACAGTTGTATGTGAAAAGATACTTTAATGAAGAAGCTAAAAAACGAGTTTTAGATTTGGTAAATAATCTACAAAAAGCCTTTGAAAATAGAATCAACCAATTAGATTGGATGAGTGATGTAACAAAACAACAAGCCAAAGAAAAACTATACGCGATTACAAAAAAAGTTGGATATCCTGATGTTTGGAGAGAATACAATGTTCAAATTCAAAAAGGGAAATATTTTGAAAATGTTGTTGCATTGAAAAAAGATCAATACCAATATCAAGCAAATCAATTAAACAAAGCGCCAAATAGAGATCGTTGGGGTACAACGCCATCAACCGTAACAGCATATTACAATCCGCCTTTAAATGAAATTGTTTTTCCTGCCGGAATTTTACAATTCCCTTATTTTGATGTAACAGCAGATGATGCCGTAAATTATGGAGGGATAGGTATGGTAATCGGACACGAATTAACACATGCTTTTGACGATCAAGGAGCACAATACGATAAAGATGGAAATGTAAAAAACTGGTGGACAGAAGATGATTATACCAAGTTTAAAGCAAAAACGCAACAGATGATAGATCGTTATAGTTCATTTACAGTGTTAGACGGACTTCACTTGCAAGGAGGATTAACCGTAGGAGAAAATACTGCTGATAATGGCGGAATTTCAATTGCTTATGATGCTTTTAAACTAACCGAACAAGGTAAAGGAACTACTAAAATTCAAGGTTTTACTCCAGATGAACGCTTCTTTATGTCGATTGCAAGAATCTGGCGAGTAAAAACTAGAGATGCTTATTTGCGTAATTACATCAAAACAAATTCACATTCGCCACCAATTTGGCGTGTAAACGGTCCGCTAATGAACTTTACACCTTTTTATGAAACCTTTAATGTACAGCCTGGTGATAAAAATTACAAAGCACCTGAAGAGAGAATAAAGATTTGGTAGTTGTAATTTAATAATTTAAAAATAAGTCAATTAAAATGTTGTATGTCTAAAAATTGGGGTCACCTTTGCTGCTAAATATTTAAATAAATTAAATTACATTACAATGAGTAAAGGAACAGTAAAATTTTTCAATGAGTCAAAAGGATTTGGATTTATCACAGAAGAAGGAGTAGACAAAGATCATTTTGTACACATCTCTGGATTGATTGACGAAATTCGTGAAGGCGATAACGTTGAATTTGATCTACAAGAAGGAAACAAAGGATTAAATGCAGTTAACGTAAAAGTTAGCTAAAACATATACTTTATAGTTTTACAAAAGCCTATCATTAAATGATGGGCTTTTTTTATACAACATTAATAGTTGCCTTAAAATTTATAATGTAAGTAGTGGTTCTAAAACTTCCCAAACATTGTTAGCAAGAATTTTTTGACCTTCAATCGTTGGATGAATACCATCTCCTTGGTTTAAACTAGGAATACCTCCAACATCTTTCAATAAAAAAGGAATTAAATAAAGCTTGTTTTTTTGAGCCAACTCAGGAAAAATGGTTTTAAACTCCGTGGTGTACTCTTGTCCCATATTAGGAGGGAGCTGCATTCCTGCTAAAATAATTTTTGTTGCAGAGTTTTTTTGAAGCACAGCGTCAATAATGGCTTGTAAGTTTTTTCGAGTTTCACTTAAAGGAATGCCACGCAAACCATCATTTGCACCTAATTCTAAAATAAAAACATCAATTTTTTGATTCAGAATCCAGTTGATTCTATTTTTCCCACCCGATGTAGTTTCTCCGCTAACTCCTGAATTTATGACTGTATAATCTAATGAAAGTGAATCAATTTTTGCTTGAATAACGCCAGGAAAAGCATCATTAACATCTTCTAAACCATAACCAGCTGTTAAGCTATCTCCAAAAAATACAATCTTTTTAGTTGCATTCTTTTCTTCAGCTTTGATTTCAGTTTTTGAAGGTGTTTTTTTTGTGTTCGTTGGTTTAGTAGAAGTATCTGCTCCGCAAGACAACAATAGCAAGAAAAAGGAAAAATAACAAAACTTTAAGAAAATCTTCATCCTACTATCATCAAAATTAAAAAGCAATTGTTTATTTTTCAGTTTCAGCATTTTTGGTAAATTTTATATTAAAAAAAGACTATGACAAAGATATTAAAGATTCATGAACTAGAGAAAACTTATACAAGTGGTTCTAAAGAATTAAAGGTATTAAGTACCATTTCTTTTGAAGTTACACAAGGAAGTATTTTTTCTATTGTAGGACCTTCTGGAAGTGGTAAAACAACTTTACTCGGTTTATGTGCTGGTTTAGATCATCCAACTAGTGGAACTATAGAATTGTGTGGGAGTCATTTGCACGATTTAGATGAAGATGAACGAGCATTATTGCGAAACAAAGAAGTCGGATTTATCTTTCAGAATTTTCAGCTACTACCTACCTTAACTGCCTTAGAGAATATCATTGTTCCTTTAGAATTACAAGGAGAAAAAAACGCCACTAAAATAGGAATGGAATTGTTACAAAAAGTAGGTTTGGCAGATCGCTTTGATCATTATCCTTCTCAGTTGTCGGGAGGAGAACAACAAAGAGTAGCCTTAGCAAGAGCTTTTTCTAACAAACCTTCAATTTTATTTGCCGATGAGCCGACTGGAAATTTAGATGAAGAAACCGGAGAGAAAGTAATCCAATTGCTTTTTCAATTGAATAAAGAAGCAGGAACAACGCTGGTAATTATTACCCACGATTTAGAATTGGCAAATAGAACCCAACAAATATTGCGCTTAAAAGGAGGGAAGATTGTGTCTAATGAAAAAACAAGGGTAGGTTAATGAACAAACGAACCTCAAAAACTTCGATAACTTGGCTATTTAAAATGGCATGGAGAGACGGAAAAGCAAGTCTCTCTAGATTGATGCTTTTTATGGCGTCAATCATTTTAGGAATTGCTGCTGTGGTTTCTATTCAGTTGTTCAGTGAAAATTTAAAGCAAAACATCAAGAATCAGTCGAAAGCCTTAATGGGAGCTGATTTTATTATTGATAGCAGACAGCTTCCTTCTAAAAAAATACAAGCAATCATCGATTCTTTAGGCGCTGCTGCTTCAGAGGTGAATTTTGTTTCTATGGCGGCGTTTCCAAAAAATGACGGAACAAAATTGGTTAAAGTTCGCGCTATAGAAGGTGCCTTTCCTTTTTTTGGAACCCTAGATACAGAGCCACAAAATGCTGCATCTACATACCAGGAGTTTGGCGGAGCATTGGTAGATGCTACTTTAATGTTACAATACAATTTAAAACCAGGAGATTCAATAAAATTAGGGAAACTTACCTTTCCAATTATTGGAGCTTTAAAATCGATTCCTGGAAGTACTGCTATTTCAACTTCTGTTGCTCCTCCTGTACTCATTCCGTTTAGATTTATAGACCAAACCGAATTGTTACAATTGGGAAGTAGAAAAGAATACCAATACTTTTTTGTAGCACCACCGACAATGGATTTGGAGCTATTAGACAAAAAACTAGATCCTATTTTAGATGAAGAAAAAGCAGATATAGACACACATACAAGTACAAGTGCTCGTTTAGGAAGACGATACGACAATGTGAGTCGATTTTTAAACTTAGCAGCATTTATTGCCTTGCTTTTAGGCTGTGTTGGAATTGCAAGTTCTGTACATATTTACATCAAAGAAAAATTAAAAAATGTAGCTGTTTTAAAATGTTTAGGAGCTACTAGAAAACAAACCTTTATCATCTACCTGCTTCAAATTGTCGGAATTGGACTATTAGGAGGCGTTCTAGGTGCTGTAATCGGAATCGGACTGCAATATGCTTTTCCCTATATTTTACAAGGATTTTTACCTTTCGATGTTCAAATATCCATTAGTGCTCAACCATTATTCATCGGAATAACATTGGGTGTATTAATGTCGGTCTTATTTGCCTTGCTGCCTTTATTAGGCACCTGGTATGTATCTCCTTTAGAAGTGTTAAGAGGTACGGATGAGAATTTAGTAAAACCAAGAAAAGCGCGGCTTTTAACCTTAGCGGCCATCATTCTTTTTGTCTTTTTGTTTTCATTCTGGTTGTTGAAAGATGCATCAAATGGCTTGGTATTTACAATTGGTATTTTAATAACGTTCTCTATCATGGCTGGAATATCCAGTCTTTTTATGAAATTGATTAAAAAATATTTCCCAACCAAATGGGGCTTTACCAAACGTCAAAGTTTGTTAAACTTATATCGTCCAAACAATCAAACCATGGTCTTAATTTTAGCCATTGGTTTAGGAACTTTTTTAATCAGTACCTTATACTTTACCAAAGACATTCTCTTAGCTAAAACATCTATAGAAAATAGCAGCAATGATCCTAATATCATTTTAATGGATGTGCAAACTAATCAAAGAGAAGCTGTAATTAATACAATCGTTCCAAAAGGTTTAGAAGTCATCAATAACATTCCGATTGTTACCATGCGAATGCATCAAATTAAAGACGAATTGGTCAATGATATTCGTAAAGACAGTACAACAGCGAGGAGAAATAAATGGATTTTAAACCATGAATTTAGAGTAACCTACCGAGATGCTTTAATTCCGTCAGAAGAGTTGTTAGAAGGAACATGGACGAAAGAAGTCCAACAAGGAACACCTATTTTCATTTCTATTGCAGATAATATTGCAAGAGATGCTAATTTAAAAATAGGTGATCAAGTTATTTTTAATGTACAAGGAGTATTAATGAACACCACTGTTGGAAGCATTAGAAAAGTAGATTGGGGTAGAGCGCAACTGAATTTTTCTATTGTATTTCCTGTAGGTGTTTTAGAAAATGCACCACAATTTAGTGTGTTAACCACCTTTGTAAAAGATGAGGCAAGTTCTGCAGATTTACAAAGAGATTTGGTGAAAAACTTCCCAAACATTTCCATTTTAGATTTACGTCAGATTTTTACAATCATCGAAGACATTTTAGATAAAATTTCATGGATCATCAATTTTATGGCATTCTTTAGTATCCTAACAGGAATCATTGTATTAATTGGCTCTGTGAGAAATTCTAAATACCAACGAATTAAAGAAAGTGTGTTGTTGCGAACCTTAGGAGCAAAGAGCAAACAAATTCTACAAATCACAGCCTTAGAATATGTATATCTAGGAATGTTAGGAAGTTTAGTCGGAATTCTATTATCATTGATTAGTAGTCAATTACTAGCGGTTTTTTTATTTAAAGAACCTTTTATTCCGTCTGCCATTCCGTTTTTAGTTTTTTTACCAGGCATTACACTATTGGTTTTATTAATTGGTCTGACTAATATTAGAAGTGTTTTGAAAAGTCCGCCTTTAGAGGTTTTGAGGAAAGAGGTGTAAATTCATTATTTTTTTAAAAGTGTTTTAGTAATGTAAAAACATTGCGTTGTTTGGTAATTTAAAAAAAGTTATTTTTGAAAGAACTAACCATAATATCTTAAATTATGAAAACTTTCCTAATAACACTTTTTACTCTCTTTATCTCAATTCACTCATTTTCTCAAATCGACAAAACACAGTATCAAGACCTAGAATACAGGATGATTGGTCCTTTTCGTGCTGGAAGAACTGTAGGAGCAGTTGGAATACCAACGCAACCCAATGTGTTTTTTATTGGAGTTAATAATGGAGGCGTTTGGAAAACGGATGATTATGGTAGAACATGGAATCCTATTTTTGATAAGGAGTCAACGAATTCTATTGGAGATATTGCTGTTTCTCCTAGTCATCCTAATATTATCTATGTTGGGACTGGGGAAGGAATGCACAGGCCTGATTTATCTGTTGGTGACGGCATGTTTAAATCTATTGATGGTGGTAAAAACTGGAAACATATTGGGCTGGGAGACATCCAACAAGTGGGACGAGTAATTGTGCATCCAACCAATCCAGATATCGTTTATGTAGCTGGAATGGGGCATCCTTATGGTGCCAATGAAATGCGAGGTATTTTCAAATCGATTGATGGAGGAAAAACATGGAAAAAAACCTTATATATCAATTCAAAAACATCAGCCATTCAAGTTCATCTAGATCCAAACAATTCACAAATTGTATTTGCGACTTTGTGGGAACACCAGGAAGGACCTTGGGAAAATGCTAAATTTTCGGGTCCAAATAGTGGATTGTTCAAATCTACTGATGGTGGTGAAACTTGGAAGAGAATAACAAAGGGATTACCTGGCGCAAATGATGGCTTGGGTAGAGTATGGGTTACTACTGCTTTAAGCAACTCTAAACGAATGTATGCAATCGTTAGTGCAAGTATTAATGGAGGGATTTACAGAAGTGATGATGCAGGTGAAAGTTGGACTTTGGTAGATACCAACAGGCGCCTTTGGGGACGAGACATCCAAGTCCATCCAACAAACGAAAATATGGTATATATTGCAAATGTGGCTTCGTATCGTTCTGATGATGCAAGTAAAACTTGGACTTCTATAAAAGGTGCACCTGGAGGTGATGATTACCAACGATTATGGATCAATCCTTTACAGCCTAAAATTAGATTGTTTGCTGCAGATCAAGGAGCTGTGATTACTGTAAATGGAGGAAAAACGTGGAGTACTTGGTACAATCAACCTACTTCACAATTGTATCATGTTTCTACAGACAATCAATTTCCGTATTGGGTGTATGGTGGTCAACAAGAAAGTGGAGCTATAGGTGTTGCAAGTAGAAGTAATGGAGGTCAGATTTCTTTCCGTGAGTTTATGGGAGTTGGAGCAGACGAGTATGCCTATGTAGCACCAGATCCAAAAGATGCGAACATTATTTATGGTGGACGCGTTATTCGATTCAATAAAAAAACAGGACAGTCACAATTTGTGGGTCCAGAAGTATTGCGCTCAAGAAAATTTAGATATCTACGTACCATGCCGTTGCTTTTTCATCCGGCAGATAATAATATGTTGTTGTTCGGAACCAATGTGGTTTGGAAAACACATGATGGTGGAGAAAATTGGGTGCAAATCAGTCAAGACTTAACAAGAAAACAACCTGAAGTTCCAGCTAGTGTAGGGGATTACAAAAATGAAAGTTTAAAGACCATGCCGCAACGTGCTATTGTGTATGCTATAGGGCCTTCACCTCTTGATAAAAACATCATTTGGGCAGGAACCGATGATGGATTGATTCATGTTACAACAGATGGTGGAAAATCTTGGAAAGATGTAACTCCAAAAGCCATTACTTCGTGGGATAAAATTTCACAAATTGATGCCAGTCATTTTAATAAAGGGACAGCTTATATCGCTGTAAATGCCATTCGTAAAGATGATATGAAACCTCATATTTACAAAACACATGATTTTGGTAAAACATGGACAGAAGTGGTTTCAGGGATGAATCCTTCAGGCCCTGTAAATACGGTACGAGAAGATCACACACAAAAAGGATTGTTATTTGCAGGAACAGAACGCGAAGTGTATTTTTCTGCAAACGACGGGGCTTCATGGCAATCATTAAGAATGAATATGCCTGCATCTTCTATTCGTGATTTAGTAATTCATAACAACGATTTAGTAATTGGTACCCATGGACGTTCTATTTGGATTTTAGACGATTTTAGTCCTTTGAGAGAAATGGCAAAGTTACATACAACTAAAGCACATCTTTTTCAACCAAGTGATGCATATAGAGTGCGTTTCAATATGTTTAGTGATACGCCTCTGCCTCCTGAAGAGCCAACGGGTCAAAATCCACCAGACGGAGCCATCATCGATTATTATTTAGGCAACAATGCAGCGAAAGTAGATCTTCGTATTTTTGATCAAAAAGGGAACATAGTCAATCACTTTTCTAGTGACGACAAAGCAGAAGCCTTAGATTCAACAACAATGAGACATCCTACTTATTGGATACGACCTTTTAAAGGCCTATCTACTAAAAAAGGGCATCAACGTTTTGTGTGGAATTTAAGATACAAAAATCCAAGAGGAGCAAACAGAGGTCTAGCCATTGCCGCAGTGCAATACAATACTGAAAGTAGTCCTGTAGGTCCTTTTGTAGCTCCAGGTACTTATAAAGTTCAACTGAGAGTAAATGGACAGTTACTTGAACAAAACCTAACCGTTCTATTAGATCCACGTTCAGAAATGAGTGCAAATGCACTTCAACTACAAACAAATTTATCGATGCAGAGTTACAGAAACTACGAGAAGTTACAAGACATTAGAGAAGCTATCGATACAAATAAAAATGCAACAGCAGCACAGCTTAAGTATAGAGGCAGAGGTGCACCAAACGATGGTAATCCACTCTATGGAAGTATTTATAATACTGAATTGACAAATGAAACCCTTGTTAGCTTACAGTCTAAATTGCTTTTTTTATTGAATATATTACAAGGTTCAGATACCAAACCAACCCTAAAAACCCAAGAAGCATCTAAAATGTTAGACAAACGGGTTCAAGAAATGGAGTCTATTTGGAAAACTTTAAAATAAATTTACTCTCATTAGAATTTTAAAAGCCGTGATGTAGTTCACAGCTTTTAAATTTTATAGAGGATAAAAATGATCTATTAAAACACCTTGATGAGAATTTTTCAGTGCCTAAAACGAAACAAGATATAAGCGATCCTAAGAACCTTTTCTATCTTCTGTATGTTGATGATCTCCCTGTTGGTTATGCAAAATTAATTGTACACGCGAAACACAAAAGTATTGCTTCACTTATTAAAAAAATGTATTCTCATTAATTTTTAATCATATTATTTTTGATCTACTAACAATGGTCGACTATAATATATCTGAAGGCGTGGTTTAGTACTTACTAGCACAAGGAATTATAAAAAAAGCAAACCTAATTTATTCATTACTAATTACGAGTACTAATTGCCTATTAGAGAACCCCAAATATTCTAGACTTTTAATATTGATGAAATAAAGTTGCATTTTTAGTTTTGTTTAACTATATTTATAATATATTAAACAAAAAGTGTAACATCACTACACTTTGATAAATAAATCAATATGAAAATTTTCATTTTAAAATGGTATCCTATCATTTTAGCATTTTTATGTTTACTGTATTCTGTTGCTTTCGGACTATTAGGAATGACAGAAGAAGCACAATACTCGGCTCATTGGCCAGGGACAATATTATTATTTGCGATTGCAATAAGACAAAGACGAACATCATGAGCATAGGATTCTTTATAATTGGCGGAATAATCTTTTCTCTATACATTGGATTAACTGTTTGGAATATTATGATCTCAAGCAAGAAATCGAAACAAGAAAACTACCCAAGTCAAAAGTAAATACTCTTATTTACTTTCACCTGTTTTTAGAATGTGTAGTGAAACTTATAAAATGGTGACTCACCTAGTACTACAATGATGTTAAGTACATCAAGTTAGAAATTATTTTAGGAGTACCAGTTGCGTA
Source organism: Polaribacter sp. (assembly GCA_023254055.1). GTDB lineage: Bacteria > Bacteroidota > Bacteroidia > Flavobacteriales > Flavobacteriaceae > Polaribacter. The sequence continues at coordinate 17,724 of JALQYN010000069.1, read as the reverse complement.
TGCAATCAAATTTCGATGGTGTTTGTCCTAAGTTTCGGTACTATTATAAAGACTTTAATGTATTCTAAAATTTTAAACTCGTTACTTATCGAACTAAGGGTATCGTTTTTTAAAAAAAACAGCTGTTGTGATATGAAGACATAAGAAAAGGGGGTTACACAACTTTTTTCCAAATTTGATCTGCGTTTAGGTAGAAACTTCCGAGCGCATTAAAATTGCACTTATCTGGAGAAATTATAGATAAGAAGGTCTCTCCATTACTTCTTTTATACAAATGATAATATTGCCCTATAATCGGTTCAAATGTGAATTTTGCACTGTATATTAATTTGTTCTGTTCAAACTCGTTCAATAGTTGGTCATACTGCTCTTTTAATTCTTTAAATCTTGTTTGAACTTTATGATTTAATTTCGTAATACTTCTATTTTTCCAAGCAACTGTATCTGTTAACTTGATAATTGCAGGAGCCCCAACATTTGTGGCATAAGGCTTCAGAAATGCGTCGTATCTCTTTGTTTCTGTATTATATACAACATTATCTGGTTTCTTTGAATTCTCCATCTGCTATGCGAATTTTTCTATTTTTTATATAATTTATTCAGCTTCAAATACTTTTTGATCACTTAAATTTCTGTTACTTGTAGGGAGGCTATGTGCCTCCTTTGTAAGTTTTTGATATTGCTTGTATAACTTTTCTTTCTATGATTTCTTTTTGAATATTCCAAACCTACTTCTACGTATTAATTATAGTTAAAGGTCTATTAGTGACTAAGATAATTTTGTAGTTCAACAATTTTATGAGGCGTGTTAAATACACCTCCGTAATAAGACGTTACTGTTGCCGAAGATTCGTCCTTAATACCACGCGAAGAAACACATAAATGCTTCGCGTCAATAATAACAGCAATGTCTTCAGTGTCTAAAATGGATGCTAGCTCAATGGCAATTTGATTTGTCAAACGTTCTTGTACCTGTGGTCGTTTCGCATAATATTGCACAATTCTATTTATTTTCGAAATACCTATAACTTTTCCCGAAGAAACATATGCAATATGCGCTTTGCCAATAATTGGAACAAAATGATGCTCGCAGTTCGAATAGAAAGTGATATTCTTTTCGACCAACATTTGGTTATATTTATAACTATTGTTGAACAATGATATCTTGGGTTTATTATCAGGATTTAGGCCCGAAAAAATTTCATCAATATACATTTTTGCAACTCTATTAGGAGTCCCTTTTAAGGAATCATTGGTTAAGTCAAGCCCCATTACATCCATTATTTGTGCAAATAAATTTGAAATTTTTTCCTTTTTCTCAAAATCAGATAGTGCAAATGCATCTGATTTCATTGGAGTATTCAACCCTGCAAACATATGATCATCACCTATTTCTTCTTCAGAAAGTGCCTCAAAAATAGACTCATTAATATGGGTATTCAACATAATTTCTTGCTGTTTCATAAAGTTTAATTTTTAATTCAAGTTCTTTACTTAATTTTGGTTTTAGAATAGTGTAAATTACCATGGCAATGTTTTCTGCAGTTGGGTTTAATTCTTTAAACTCTTGTGTGTCTAAGTTTAAATTTTTATGATCGAATCTGTCAAGAATGTTTTCTTTAATTAGGTCTGAAAGGATTTTGGTGTCAATTACGTACCCAGTGTCAGAATCACAATAACCAATGATCTTAACTTCAAGATCATAATTATGACCGTGGTAATTTGGATTATTACATTTTCCGAAAATTGTTCGATTTTTTTCCTCACTCCAAGCATTATTATGCAATCTGTGAGCAGAATTGAAGTGTTCACATCGTATAATGGCAGTTTTATTCATTATTATAATCCTTCTAAATCGTTTAATTAAAATATTATTGTGTAAATATACTATTTTCGTCTAACTTTTAACGTTATTTGTTAAACAATATTTTAAGTTTGCATGGTTTCATTAAAAAAAAATAAAATATAGTAGTTCGGGTGTAGTCCTTTCATGAGTTTAAAAAGTACAACAAGTTAACATGTCAAAATTACCAAGTTCTCATAAGTTTATTGATCTCTCAGATTATGGCAGACCGATAGGGCGTTTAATAGCCAATTCATTAAAAGACACTTCAATCACCCCTATACATGTAACCATATGGTTTTTAGTAGCAGGATTGATAGCCATCTATTGCATACTTTTTAACCATTTATGGTTTGCTGCATTTTTCTTAATAGTAAAATCTATTTTAGATGCTGCAGATGGTGAGTTAGCAAGGGTAAAAAATACACCTTCTTATACAGGTCGTTTTCTTGATTCTGTTTCGGATATAATTCTAAATTTATTAATTTTTATAGCATTATGGTATACAACTGAGGCCCATTTTATCTATACTTTTATTGCTTTCTTAGGAATTCAATTACAAGGGACTTTATATAACTATTATTATGTGATTCTAAGAAATAATTTAAATGGTGATACAACAAGTAGAGTGTTTGAACACGAAACTCCAATAGCATTAAAAGGAGAAACACAAAGAAATGTAAACATATTATTTGCGTTGTATAATTTTTTTTATGGCACTTTCGACAAAGTAATTCACAGACTAGATCCTGGTGCCTTTAAGAGCAAACGATTTCCGAGCCTTTTTATGTCGGCTATTTCAATTTTTGGCTTAGGGTTTCAACTTTTAATAATAAGTGCCATGCTTATTTTGGGTTATAAAGATGATATCATTGCATTCTTTATTTGGTATACTTTGTTGATTTTTATCTTTATTGGAATAAGAAGATTGCTATAATTGTATTTAAATAGCTTGAAATAATGAACTATAATGTTCTAATTATGTCAAATATCGCCCAAAAGCGTTATTACGCTAATTGTTATAAAATGTGCTATAATTTACATTATGTTAAATAGTAAATTTGTAAATATTTAGAAATAAGTACGTTATTCAATTCCTTGTACTACTCCTAAATATGTAATAGCAGATTTATTTCCTGGAATTACCATTAGTCTGGTTTTAGAATTTAAATAGATTTGAATGTTAATTTTATATACATCACTTCTAGTTTTGAATTCGTAAGATGCTTCATAACGATTTTTTGAATCGTTAAATATAAAACTTGACTTTGTTGGAATTCCTTCAAATTGTATGTTTCCTAATTTTCCATAGAATCTAGTTGATCTTGTTTCTCCGTAAAATGGTAAAGAAACGGACAACTCACCTAAATTAGTTACTTTAAAATAATTGGCATTTGTCGTTAAATCTATATTATTTGCAGTATTTCCAGTTCCCAACAAATTAGAATTTGCTAATTGCTGCATCGCTATACCAGCCATTGGCATGGCTGTATGTGATACAATGTTAAAATTTTTAGAGTCAATGAGCTTTTTTAATGCTGTTGCTTTTTCTTCAGTAACGGTATTTTTAGTAATTCCGCAACTCATCAAAAGCAAACAACAAAGTATTCCTAGTTTTTTCATTTTTTTAGTCTTTAATAGATGCTTGTTAAACCATCAAAATTTATACCATGTTTTATCATCTTTACTTCTTTTTGAGCACTAATGTACTCATACAGCGCATATTATTTACATTTACTGTTTTTAAAGGCTCTAGATACGTAAAAGAAAAGGTTTCTTTTAAATAGGCTACCAAATCACTCGTCAATAAAAACCGATTGGTGGTATCTGGCAAATAATAAACTCCATCCGAAATTGATTGTACCTTATCTTCTATTCCAAAATTAGAAGTCATTCTTATAAACAGGCTTCCGCCTGGTTTTAAAACTCTATACAATTCTGCAACCATTCTTTTAAATTGTTGGGTATTTTGAGCAAAATGCAATACAGCACTACAAATTACATGATCAAAAAATTGATTCTCAAATTGCAACTGATCCAGGTTTTGCACAGAAAAATTCGAATGTTGTTCTGTATATTTTTCTTTTACTTCCTCTATTCTAGACTCCAAAGAATCTACGCCATACACGGTAAATTTATTATCGTAAAACCATTTTAAATTCCGACCAGAACCACAACCTGCATCTAAAATCACATCATTTTGCTGGTATCTTTCTTTTAATATTTGATCTAACAAATAAATATCAATCCCTTCAATTTCTGATTTTAACTCTTTTATATTCAATTGTTTAGTTTTAAAAATTTATGGTATAGGTTTCTCCTACATTGGTATTAAAACTTACAAATCCGTCTCCTTGAGTTGCTGCAATTTCTTTTCCGTTTACCCATACTTTAACGGGAGATTTTGTTGCTATTTTACAGGTTTTTCCTGCCTTAGAAAGCACAGAAACCGATTTCATTGTTGCGTCTTTCCACTCTAAATCCAATTCAAAAGCACCTCTAGCTACTACTCCATTAAAGGCACCCGAATACCACTCTGTTGGCAAGGCTGGTAACAATTCAATAATTCCTTCATGAGATTGTACTAACATTTCAGAAATTGCAGCTGTCACTCCCAATGAGCCATCTACCTGCAACGGATTTCCACATTTGGCAAATAAAGACAGATAACACTGTTCTTCTAAATAACTTTTGTAAATCTTATTTGCTCGATCTCCATCAAAAAGTCGTGCCCACAATGCCATTTTCCAAGCTCTAGAAAATCCTTTTCCGCCATCTCCACGCTGTTCTAGCACGGCTTTAATAGGATTGACCAATTCTGGAGTTCGTTTTGCTGACAAAACATTTCCCGGATACAATCCGTACATATGAGAAAAATGACGATGCTTATCTTCTAATTGCTCTAAATCTTCAGCCCATTCTTGTAAGGTGCCATCTTTTCCTACTTGCGATGGAGCCAATCGTTTTCGTGCTGCGGTTACTTTTTCTGCAAAAGAAAGGTCTTTTTGTAAAATTGCACTTGCCTTTGCATAATAATCAAATAAATCTTTTAAAATCTGAGTATCCATAGTTGCTCCAGCTGTAATTGTGGTAAAATAATAAAACCCTGTTACTTCGTCAAAAAAGTACTCATACCCTGGTCCTTTTGGAGGATTTTCAGGGGAGTTAGACGGATTGGTTACCAACCATTTTTTAGTAGGATGTTCTACCAGAAAATCCATAAAGAAATCAACGGATCCTTTTAAAATAGGATATGCTTTTTCTAAAAAGGCTTTGTCTTGCGTATACAAATAATGTTCCCACAAATGTGTGGTTAGCCAGGCTCCTCCAACTGTAAATGTTCCCCAAGTAGGTCCATCCATAGGTGCTGCAACACGCCAAATATCTGTGTTTTGATGAAAAACCCATCCCTTTGCGCCGTAATGTTCTTTGGCAACATCAGCGCCCTGATCTGTCAATTCTTCAATCATTGTAAACAAAGGTTCTGTTAATTCTGAAAGATTTGCAGATTCTGCCAACCAATAATTCATTTCTGTGTTGATATTGGTGGTGTATTTTGAATCCCAAGACGGATTCATATTGTTATTCCAAATTCCCTGTAAATTAGCAGGTTGTGTACCAACTCGACTTGATGAAATTAGTAAAAAACGTCCAAATTGATAACTCAAAGCCGCCATTTGTGGATCTGGACTTGTCTGAATCGCTTTCATGCGTTCGTCTGTTGGCAAAAACGAATTGGCTGTTTCTAGTAATTGTAGTTGAACACGGTTAAAAAACTGTTGATAGTCTTTAACGGCTTCTTTTTTAACGACATCAAATTTTTTCCCTTTAAGGTCATTCAAATAGTTCTGAACGCGTTCCTTCTGATTTGCACTAACATCTTTATAGTTTACAAAATTGGTAGCCGCAACATAATAAATGGTCACAGAAGTTGCATTTTCTACAAAGATCTTAGCCCCTTTCCGTACCAACTTCCCTCCTTCAGTGTTTACTTTGACGCGCGCTTCATAACGTAGCTTCCCTTCTATTCCTAAATAATCTGCAGATTTACCTGTGACTACCAATTCATTTTCTTTATCACCATCCATTCTAAAATAATCGGTTGCATAATTAGAATGAGCTTGATTCCGAACACCTCTTAATTCAGTTTCAAAAGACAGCATTCCTGGTTTACTCGCCGTTAATCGAACTGCAATTGTCTGATCTACAGCTGAAGAAATAATTTCTCTATTGTAGGTAACACCATCAACGGTATACTCAACTCCTGTAATTCCGTTGGACAAGTCTAACCACCTCTTATAATGCGTAGCTTTTTGGTCTTTTTTAAAAAACAAATGCAAATTTGCAACCGATTGGTATTTCTGTTGTTCAACAGGATATCCCATTAAATGTCTACCAAACAATTTATGAGCTTCTACAGGTTTTCCTTCGAAAATAAGTTGCTGAATTTTAGGTAATTCTTTATAACCTCCTTTAACCGTAGAATTGTAAGGCCCACCAGACCAATAGGTCTCTTCATTTAATTGTATTTGTTCCTCTTCGACGCCTCCAAACACCATTCCTCCAATTCTTCCATTTCCAACTGGCAAGGCTTCCTCCCATTTTTCAGCAGCTTTTGTATACCATAACAAACTCGTGGTATCAAATGCTTTTTTTTCTATCTTTTCTGGAATTGGACTTATAAAAGGAATGCTTTTAGCAACTTTTATTGATTCATTTTCTCCGCAAGAGCATAGCAGTATACAACTTAAAATCAGTAGTTTTTTCATTGTTGGTTAGTTGGTTGAATTACATTATAGATAGCAATATAAAAAATAATAATAGCAAACACTAAAGCTTCTATGACAAATGAAGTACTTTTGACCTCATGTCAACAAAAAATTCCTCAAAATTAGAATTCATCGCCTTAATGGCTTCATTAATGTCTATTGTAGCGATGTCAATAGATGCCTTATTACCAGCATTAGAAAGTATTGGAATTTCAATCGGAATTCAAGATACCACCGATAATCAATTATTAGTTACCATGATTTTTCTTGGATTGGGATTTGGGCAATTGATCTTCGGGCCAATTTCTGATAGCTTAGGAAGAAAACCTGTAATTTATATGGGGTTTACCTTATTTGTGGTTGCCAGTTTTATTTGTGTTACCGCAACAAATCTAGAAACCATGATTGTAGGAAGAATCTTACAAGGCGTTGGACTTTCTGCGCCAAGAACCATTAGTATTGCCATGGTTAGAGATAGTTTTAGTGGCGATTATATGGCGAAAATTATGTCGTTTATTGTGGTGATTTTTATTTTAGTTCCTGTTGTTGCACCTGCAATTGGTAAGCTTATTTTAGACGCCTATGGTTGGAAAGCCATTTTTAATAGCCAATTAATTATTGGAGTTTTTATCATGTTTTGGCTGTGGAAACGTCAACCAGAAACATTAGCTGTAGAAAAAAGAACCAAGTTTCGTTTGAGTTTATTTTTAGACGGCTCAATAGAGTTTGTAAAACACAAACAGGCAGTTGTATTTACCTTAATTTCTGGATTTATTACTGGGTCTTTTATGGTCTATTTATCTGCTTCTCAGCATATTTTTCAAGATCAATATCATTTAAAAGAAGAGTTTCCTTATATTTTTGCAGGATTAGCATTAGCAGTAGGTTTTGCTACTTTTTTAAACGGAACCTTTGTAATGCGTTTTGGAATGTACAAACTAGTAACCGTGTTTACGATTGTTTTTACCTTAACCCCACTACTTTATGCAATCCTATTTTATCAAACACAAAATCCATCTATTGAGATATTTCTGATTTTCTGTGGATTGCAATTTTTTGCTATCGGATTTTTATTTGGGAACTTGCGAGCTTTAGCCATGCAACCTGTTGGACATATTGCCGGAGTTGGTGCAGCTATCAACGGATTTGTATCTACTGTAATGGCGGTTCCAATTGCAACCTATATTGGAAGTTATGTTACAGAAAATGCACTGCCACTATTTATAGGCTTCTTTATTTGTGGATTGATTTCTTTAGGCTTGATTTTATCTCTTTCTAAAAAATCAATAACCACTAGCTAAAACCTTATTAAAAAGATAGTACTTCTAGTAAAGCCTTTTCAAATTGATTCTTCGCTAAATATTGATTTTCTAATTCTTTTAAAAACGGAATAGGAGTTTCAATACTTCCTACACGTTTTACAGGTGCATCTAAACTCGTAAAACAGTTTTCTGTAATCAAAGCAGAGATATCACTTGCAATTCCTCCAAACAAAGAATCTTCTTGCAATACAATGGCTTTTCCTGTTTTACGAACTGAAGCATAAATGGTTTCAACATCTAACGGCTGCAAAGATCTTAAATCAATCACATCTGCAGAAATGGTTGGGTTTTTCTCCAGCGTTTCTAAGGCCCAATGTACTCCTGCACCATAACTAATGATGGTGATGTCATTTCCTTCTTTTAATGTTGCTGCTTTTCCGATTGGCAAGGTGTAATAATTTTCTGGAACTTCTTGGTATATTGAACGATACAAGGCTTTATGCTCAAAAAACAATACCGGATTCGGATCATTAATTGCAGTAATCAACAAGCCTTTAGCATCTGCAGGAAATGCAGGATATACTACTTTTAACCCTGGTGTTTTGGTAAACCAAGCTTCATTGGTTTGAGAATGAAAAGGTCCTGCCCCAACGCCTGCTCCACAAGGCATTCTAACCACCACATCAGCAATTTGACTCCAACGATACTGAGATTTTGCCAACAAATTTACAATCGGATTGAACCCTGAAGAAACAAAGTCGGCAAACTGCATTTCCATGACAGCTTTCATTCCGTTTACAGACAAGCCATACGCAGCCGAAACAATGGCCGATTCACAGATGGGTGTATTCCGAACTCTATCTTTTCCGAATTGTGCTACAAATCCGTCTGTTATTTTAAATGCTCCACCGTATTCTGCAATGTCTTGTCCCATGATTACTAAATCATCATGTTCCTCCATAGATTGTCGCAATCCATCAGAAATAGCGTCTATCAAACGGATCTTTTTGGTTTCTGAAGATGGATTGATGATTTCTGGTTGAAAGGCTTTAAAAACATCATTAATTTCAGTTTCTAAATCAACTGTAATTGCTGGTTCGTCAAAAGCCATTTGTAAATGCTCGTTAATTTCGTGAACAATAGCTTCTTTAAACAAAACTTCATCTTCTTCTGTAAGTATTTTTTCTGCTCTTAAATAGGCTTGAAAATTCTCGAGAGGATCTTTTGCAGCCCATTCATCCATCAACTCTTGAGGAACATATTTGGTACCACTCGCCTCTTCATGACCACGCATTCTAAAGGTCTTAAACTCTAATAAAATGGGTCTCGGATTTTGTCGAACACTTTCGGCCAATTCAGAAACTTTACTGTAAACTTCTATGATATTATTGCCATCAATTACGTGACTTTCCATTCCATAGCCAATACCTTTATCTGCAATGTTTTCACAATTAAATTGTTCTGAAGTGGGTGTAGACAAACCGTAACCATTATTTTCTACACAAAACAACACCGGTAATTTCCATACCGATGCCACATTTAAGGCTTCATGAAAATCTCCTTCACTTGTTCCTCCTTCTCCTGTGAAAACAGCACATACTTTTTGTTCGTTTCTTATTTTATGTGCTAGTGCGATTCCGTCTGCAATTCCTAATTGCGGCCCTAAATGCGAAATCATTCCAACGATATTGTATTCTTGTGTCCCGAAATGAAAACTACGGTCTCTTCCTTTTGTAAATCCGTTTGCTTTTCCTTGCCATTGTGAGAATAAGCGATGTAACGGAATTTCTCTAGTAGTAAACACCCCTAAGTTTCTATGCATTGGCAAGATGTATTCATCTTTTGTCAATGCAGATGTAACTCCCACCGAAATAGCTTCTTGGCCGATGCCTGAAAACCATTTAGATATTTTACCTTGACGTAATAAGATTAGCATTTTTTCCTCTATCAACCTTGGCTTAAGCATTGATTTATAAAGAGCTATAAGCTTTGATGTTTCTACTGAAGAATTTGTGTAGTTGATTTGAGCAATCATGTAATAAATTGGTTAATTGTAGTTGCGAATTTAAAAATAAAAAACGAACTACAATGCATTACTTATATAGGAATGTAAATTATAATGTGCTTAAAATTTCTGCTGCTTTCAATAATGTTTCTTCTTTTTTTGCAAAACAAAAACGCAATACTTTTTCATCTAAGTTGTTTGTGTTAAATACCGATAACGGAATTGAAGCCACGCCAAATTCAGTGACTAATCTTTTAGCAAAACCTACATCATGTTCTTGTGATATGTTTTTATAGTTTAATACCTGAAAGTAGGTTGCTCTACTTGGTGTAAAATTGAACCTTGAATCTTTGATGGCTTCTAAAAACACATCTCTCTTTTGTTGAAAAAAAACTGATAAATAATTGTAATTATTTTCATCTTGCAAATATATTGCTAACGCCATTTGCATTGGTGTATTTACTGAGTACACATTAAACTGATGTACTTTTATAAATTCTTTCATCAATTCTTTTGGACCACAACAATAGCCCATTTTCCATCCAGTATTATGAAACGTTTTTCCGAAAGATGCTGTGATAAAAGTTCTTTCTTTTAAATCTGGAAACAAACAAGCACTTTGATGTGTAAATCCATCAAAAACCATGTGTTCATAGACTTCATCACTTAAAACAATACAATTGGTATCTCTCGTTAAAGCCTCTAATTGTTGCATGTCTTCTTTAGAAAAAACAGTACCACACGGATTCTGTGGTGTGTTAATGACAATCATTTTTGTCTTTTCAGAAAATACTTTATTTACTTCATCCCAATCTACTTGATAATCTGGATATTTTAATTGTATTGGAATTACTTTCCCACCATTTAACTCAATTGCAGGCTCATAACAGTCATAGGCCGGTTTAAATAAGATAACTTCGTCTTTTGGACTTATAAAAGCAGAAATAATAGTAAAGATAGCTTGGGTTGCTCCTGCCGTAACAACAATTTCGTTTTCTGGATTGTAAGAGGTCTGATACAGCTTGTCAAATTTCTCTGCAATAGCTTCTCTAAGTTCTCTTACTCCAAGCATTGGAGCATATTGATTGTAACCAGAATTCATTGCTTTTGAAACCAAATCAATTAATTTTTGATCACTTTTAAAGTTAGGAAAGCCTTGAGAGAGGTTAATGGCTTTGTGTTTTTTAGACAAATTCCCCATTACTGTAAAAATAGTAGTCTCTATATCTGGAAGTTTTGAAATATGATTCATAAAGCTATTGATTTGCTAACTAAAATAAAAAATCCTTATCAAACATTGATAAGGATTGTAATTTAATGTACGTTTTGCTTACAATTCTTTAAAAATTGCGTGCATCATTCTTTTTTTATCATTAATGCTTTCTTCTAAAGAAATCATGGTTTCTGTTCTATTTACACCTTCGATGTCATCAATCATATAAATAATATCTTTTGCATTGTTCGTGTCCTTTGCTCTTACTTTACAAAAAATATTGTATTTCCCAGCAGTTACATAGGCTACAGTAACATTTGGAATTGTACTAAGCTCTTTTATAACACTTTGAGTCATTGATGTTTTTTCAAGAAAAATACCAACATGAGCAATAAAAGAATATCCCATTTTCTCGTAATTCAATGTTAATGTAGAACCTTGAATTATTCCTTCATCTTCCATTTTTTTTACTCGAACATGAATAGTTCCAGCAGAAACTAATAATTTTTTAGCAATGTCTGTAAATGGTGTTCTGGCATTTTCAATTAACACATCTAGTATTTGATGATCGATTTCATCTAAAACAAACTTTCTCATTTTTTAAACATAATTCAATTAATCTTACAAATTTATGAATTATATTTAAAAGAAAAAGAAAATTACTAAAAAAAACACATAAAAACTACACTTTTGTTGCATGACCTAAAAAATTACTCAGGTCGCCTTCCATTTCTAACACAGTTTCTGTCGTAAATGTATTTTCTACAACTTTATCAACAAATAAATATCCTTTTGCTTCGGTAGAATTTTTAGTCTTTTCTATGATGTCAAAAAAGTTTTTTTGATTGTTAGGAATATCAAAATAAGGCAAATACTCTTTATAATCAGTAGCTGTAGCAATATGATACACTCCTTGTACAAGAGCGTAAAAATTAAATTTTCGTGTTTCTTCTCTTTCATAATCATCAGGGAAGTGACCTGCCTCAATCAAAACAGTATTGAATCCTAGTTTCTGAAAATTATCGCCTGTTGCTGTCGAATAAAACTCATCTGTATATCTACCTATATGATCTGGTATGATTTTTTGCAAAAGGTTGTTCATAGCCACAATAACATTCATTGTTAGCTTTCTTCCTGTTGTAATTTTTCTGCTTTCTTCTTCAGAAGGTGCCAAAAAGGATATAGTAGCTGGATTTTTAGTGCCCTCTACACCAAAAATTGTTCTTTGATCGTGTAGATTAAAGCAATAATTTGGTTTAAAATTTTCTAAAATAGTTCTGAGTAACCTGCTTTCTAGGGCTTTTCTATCTACAGCATCTCTATTTAAATCAATATTTTTAGCATTTACACGCGTATAGTTTAGGGAGCCATCTGGATTCAACATTGGGACGCATAATATTGTACATTCTTTTAGAATCCTTTTAAAAACAAGGCTTGTAGAGGTTTCGATACAGTTAAAAAAATCAAACAAGGCTTTAGTACCCGTGCTCTCATTTCCGTGCATCTGAGTCCAAATTAAAATTCTCTTCGAACCAGAGCCAAATTCTACTGTATGAATAGGTACCTTATTTTCAGAATGCCCAACGACATCAATTCTGAGCTTATCTGATAATTTTGACAATAAAGGAGAAATATGTGCGTAATGAATCCATTTTCCAAAAAGAGTCGTTTCTTTTTTAGAATTATAGATTGATTCTAATTCTTGCACATTTAATATCTCCATTGATAACAAATAAGATTGCAAAAATACAAATTCAGTTTTAGCAAATTCCTTTTTTTTAACAAAAGTAAATTCAATTAATATTACAATTGTAATCACTCATGTGTGCAGATCTCTATACAAATGTAATGGATTCTTTAGGTAATTTAAAATTACAATCAGCAACCTTTAGCAAACAGTAATAAGGTATAAATTTATTTTATATCAATATTGTAAAATGCTAAAATATAGCAAATTAAATAATACTATATAAACCTTAGGTTAAACAATTTTGTGTTTCAAATTAAATTCGTTTCACAATAACACAATTGTTATTGTATTAATTTTTACATTTGTAACATTATAATTAATTTACAATGGTAAACACAAGTGATTTTACAACAAGGCTAAAAGAAGTGATGGAATTCCATCAATTAACTGCATCATTATTCGCAGATAAAATAGAAGTGCAGCGTTCTAGCATTTCCCATATTATTTCTGGCAGAAACAAACCTAGTTTAGATTTCATCTTAAAAGTCACAAATACATTTAAGGATGTAGATATTTATTGGTTGTTAAACGGAAAAGGCACTTTTCCGAAACAAATTGCAGAAAAACCGATTGAAAAGACCCCTGCCCTTTCGTCCGAAGCGTCAATTGTACAACAAACCACACCTAAAGAAAAGAAAATGGAACGTATTGTCGTCTTTTATTCTGATGGTACTTTTGAAGAATATAAAAAATAAAAGCCTTTAGGGATTCTAAAGGCTTTATTAACATTTAAAAAATTAGGTTTCTCTAATTCACTAACTGCGTCAAACCCATTCTTATGATTTGTATGTGTTTATTCCTGTTAGCAACCTCACTATCTCTCTGATAATTAACCATTTGTTGTAATAAGTTTACTGCTGTTTTATCAAAATTAAATTGCTTAAACTGAATACCTTTTGCAATAATATCATCTACTAAATTCTGAATAGCTTTGGTATTGTTACTCTTTGCTATTTTCTCGTAGGCTCTTTTATAGAGTGATTGTATTCTGGTATCACTATTTACAAACATACCAGCCAACACGTTCTTAGCGATAAACTCAAGCTCAGTATCATCATTTTCTTCAATAAATATCCTTGTCAATGGTGTTGCAATAATTTTTCTAACATCGTCAGGTAATTCTTTAGACAATTTAATTGCCGACATTTTATCAATATAATAAATAGCTACTAAAGTTTTCCCTAAAACACTATAAGATTTACTTTTTAAGGCTTCTTGAAATATTGGCAAATTCTCTGGCTCTGTTAATTTTCCTAGTGTTTCTATTGCAGCAGCTCTAACCAAGGTCTTTTTATCGTTTTGTGCTATCTTTTTAATTTTATCAATAACATCTCTTTTAGAGAACTTATTAAATAAATTGATGTTCTCTATTGCCAAAATTCTAATCTTGTAAAATGGATCGTTTAAGGCGCTTGCAACGGCTTCAAAAACATTTTTATCCTCTTGTAAAGGAGCAAGCTTAAGTATTGCTTCTCTTTTAAGCGCGTAATTTGTAGTGTGCTTTAACTGACTTAAGTATTGCTGTGTTGTTTTTACCTCTATAAAATCAGCTAACAATACACCATCTGCATTTACAAGAATGTTTTCTGGGGTTTTTACATAATCAAAAACAAACGAAGCATCTTTCCCGTCTACAAAAACATTTTTTCGAATTACTTTTCCGTTTTCAATAATATCTATTGCGATCGGAAACTGAAACTCCCCTTCTGTTTGATAAAAATTAACGGCAACTTTTTTCTCTAAAGTATTGTAATCGTAAGAAACTTGAATTTTAGGATGTCCGCTAGAAAAATACCACTGATTAAAAAACCAATTTAAATCTTTACCTGTAATTTTTTCGAACGCTAAACGCAACTGGTCTACTTCTGCTGATTTATACTTATTTTCTGTTAAATACAGTTTTAAACTTGCATAAAAAGCCTCATCTCCTACATAATTTCTCAGCATATGTAAAATCGCTCCGCCTTTATTATAGCTTACCTGATCAAACATATCTTCTTTGTCACTGTAAAAGTAGCGCACTAAATTTTTATCGAAATTCTGGCCTTGTTTGTAGGCTTCTACACTCTCCAATAAATGTGCATTTGCATCCTCTTTTCCGTATTTATACTCTCTCCATAAATACTCGCTATAATTTGCAAAAGATTCGTTCAACGTTAAGTTGCTCCAACTTTCTGCAGTAACCAGGTCACCAAACCAATGATGAAATAATTCGTGAGCTATTGTATTTTCTTGTAAGTTTTCATCAATCAATTGCCCTGGCATTTGATATGCTTGCTCACCATGGATAACAGCCGTGGTGTTTTCCATAGCTCCACTTACATAATCTCTACCAACAATCTGACTGTATTTATTCCAAGGATATTCAATTCCCGTAATTTTAGAGAAAAATGCCATCATTTCTGGAGTCAAACCAAAAATGTCTTTTGCGTAGGGAGCATATTTTTTCTCTACATAATATTCAACCGGAATATTTTTATAAGAATCTTTAATGATTTCAAATTCGCCAACACCTAAAAAGAATAAATATGGGGCATGTTTCTGTTTAAAGTTCCAATAATCTGTTCTTGTGCCGTTATTATTAGTTGTCTGTTTTTCTAAGATTCCGTTTGATAAGGTTTTGTATTTATCAGGAACAGTGATTATAAGTTCTTGAGATGTTTTTTGATTTGGACTATCAATGGTTGGAAACCAACAACTACTTGCTTCAGTTTCACCTTGTGTCCAAACTTGCGTTGGCTTTGTTTTATCCAATCCGTTTGCATTGATAAAATACAATCCTTTGGCTTGTGTAATCGCAGAACTTCCTTTTTGTTTTACTTTTTCTGGTCTTGCAGTATACTTTATATACAATGTAAATGCTTCCTCTTTTGTGTAGTTTTTAGAGAGTTCTACAATGAGTTCTTCCCCATCATAATTATAACCTACCTCTTTATTGTTTAACTGAATACTATGAATAATCATAGCTTTAGCATCTAATGTTACTTTGTTTGTTGCATAAAAATAAGGACGTAGCGTAAGCCAGGCTTCACCTTTCAATTCTTTGTTTTTGAAATCTAAAGAAACAGCAAGCTTGGTGTGCTCTAAAGCGTGAACTTTGTCTTTCTCTTTTCTATATATAGATTGTGGGTTTTTAGTTTGCGCAGGAACTAAAGAAATAAAAAACACACAAATGATAAAAGTGAACTTTTGAAGCTTCATAAATAGTTATTCATATTAAGAATTCAAAAGTAAGAAAATTAAGGTGTTTCCTTGTTAATAGCTCGTTAAAAAGAAAAACCCAAAATCTAACTTCGATTTTGGGTTTATATAAGTATATGATGTTTTTTTATTTAAGTAAAAACTTGAACTGATCTAAACTCACTCCACTACCATCAAGTTTAACATCGTTCACCATTTTCATGATTTTAGAGGGATTCATATTTTCTCCTAAAATTCTTGCAACTCCAACACCTTGTTTTGCACCGTATCCGTAAGCAATCAATTCATCTATTGCATCTGGATCACCAGTATAATATAAACTTACTTTCATATTCTTCTCAGTAAATCTCATAATACTTTTATAACTCTTCCCTTTAAAAATTTTATCCAATTGTGCTTTTTCTGCTTCAACTTCTGTTGCATTGTCTTTAAAAGGCATTGCTACAACATTAATTTTTTTAATACTTTCTAATGTTGCTTTTGTTTCTTCTGATACATTATCAGATTTTATTTGCAAAATACTTGCCGGTACATCAAAATTGATAAATCCAGATTTTTCTTGACTTTTAACTAAGTAGCTTTGTAAAGAATCATCATTACATGAAGTGAATGAAAATGCTACTATAAAAGCTACTATAAATGTTGTTATTTTTTTCATTGATTTTGATTTAAGTTAATAATTTTTCAAGCAATTTTTAATTTGTTGGTATCAATTATTTAGATTTCTTTCCTTCTTTTGAAAATTTATCTGCCAAACTTGATAATTTATTGATATCGATCTCACCTGTTAAAGAAACAACCACAGACTCTGCGTTACCTTCTGTCATTTCACTAACACCACTTACAAACATCAACACTTCACTAACTGTGTCTTTATTACCATTTGTTTTTACATAAATTTTTGCTCTTGACCCTTTTTCCTTAAATCTCATCAACTCAGTTAATTTTGATGAACTAACAGATTTATTAACCATTGACTCCATTTCTTTAGCAACTTTTACGCTGTTTGTTTTGAAAACTTTTAATTCATTTAAATTCTGTACCATTTTGAAAATCTCTACAGCCTCGCTGTCTCCTCCCATATTTCCACCGAATTTTTGTAACAATTGGAATGCATCTTTATTTACTATAAAAGAAGAAACATCTTCCATGTTTTCTAATTTATCGAACATTGATTGTCCGAAACTTACTGCTGGTACTATTACTAAAGCTATTAATACGATTATTTTTTTCATGATTTCTCTTGTTTACTTATTTTACTAATTTGTTTACTTGGTTTTTTTTACTTTGATTTAAATATTTTATTTACTGTATCTTCATACACGTACAAACTTGCCATTGCTTCATTACCTTTATTAAGGTTTGTAGATAACATTTTTAATGTATTCATTACTTCTGCATATTGTGCTTTTACTTGTTGTTCTTTACGGTACTCATTACCCATATACACACTGAATAATAATACAACGGATGCAGCTACTGACAACCATCTCCAATTCGTTTTTTTAGTTTTTAATTGGATTGGTTTTGCAGATGTTTCTGCTTTATTAAAGGCAAAATAACCAAACATTGATTCATACTCTTGTAAGTGTGGAGCTACATTACCTGATAAAAAGTAGTTTTTTAATGTTGCTTCTTCTTGCAAAGTAGTTTCTGCATTTAAATATTTTTCTAACAACTG
>JALQYN010000046.1 GCA_023254055.1 Polaribacter sp. | reverse complement strand
TTTCACCAGAAAAAGCATTTCCTCCAGCTATCCACTGTAGTTTGCCCCAAATGTGTGGTGGATTAAATGGCGCTAATCCTAAGGTTAAACTTGCTAGTAAAAAGAGTTTCCAACTGTCTAGTAATTTTTGTTTCATTTTTTTTCAATTAAATCGTAAATATACTTCGATATAAATGTCATTCCCTAGAAAACGAGAATCTATATAAACCAATTCCAAACCAACCCAAAACGGATAACAAAATCTCTATATGGATAGTTTGGGGCAGAAAAATAATTCTTCTTTAAAAATAGTGAGCTTATGTTATCTGCTTTTAAATAAATACGTGTTCTTCTAATTTGAGCATTGATAAAAACATCAAAAGTTGGATAACCAATTTCTGTTGTATTCTGAATTGTAAATTCGTTTAACAACGGATTAAACGCATTGGCTTTGTATTTCGAAAAATAGTTAAATGTAATTCCGGTTTGTAAAAAAAGCGGATTTCCTTCAAATAAAAAATCTGAATAATACAACGTGTTTCTTGTTACAAAATCTGGAACCCTAAACACGTCTTGTCCGCTACTTACTTTTTGATAAAGAATAGTATTGTTCAATGCAAACTTGCCGAATTTAAATTCATTATTCGCTTTTACTTTAAAATAGGTAACATTTTCTCCAGATTGTTGCGGTTTAGAGTTGTCATCAAAATATGTGTAATTCTCAATGTTTGTTATGCTTGTGTTTAGGTTTATCCATTTAGATTGTAATCCAAAAGCAATATTTCTTGTATTGCTGTTTTTAAAAGCATCATTTTGCCAATTGTATTCGTTATATGCACTTTGATATAAGATGGCATTAAAGTTTGGCGATTTAGAATTGATAGAAATACTTCCTTTAAAAGAAGTTAAACTGTCTTTTTTATAAATGGCTTCAGTATAAAAATTTGACCCAGAAATTCTCCCGGATCCTGGTGTAATAGAGATATCGGTATTTAATTGAAAATTTTTAATTACGGCATTCCAATTCCCTCCAAAAGAAACCGCAGAACCTTTAATTTTTGGATCAGTAATGGTGTTTATTGTAGGATTTAATACCCCACTATACCCGTAATTGTAATTTGTTAAACCAGTATGTACTCTAAAGGTTCCTAAAACATATTTCGAGTTAAATTCTAAAAACAATTGATTGTCAATATATTTACTTTCAACCCTATCTGTAAAACCAGAAGTAACATTTGCATTTCCAAAAAATCCAGTGTTTAAAGAGCTTTCTGTAAACTCATAACTTTTACTTTCGTTTGTAAACGCATGTCCCAATTTTAAATTTGTAAAATTGTTGTTTAAAGAATCTTTAGACGAAAACAATTTATAATCATGCTCCATATAAAATCGATTTCCTTCTAAAGTGGTTTCGGTTCCTTCCAAGTTAACATCTAATCTTCCTCTATCAGAAAAATTTGGGTTGTCATTTGTAAATAAATCTAAGGAGGTTATTGTTAATCCACCATTTTCTTGATTTGTTAAATCTTGCATTGCAATATGTCCTCTAATAGCATAGCGACTGTTTTTCGTTTGGTAGCTAAACACTGTTCTAAAATTTCCTTGAGAAGACAAAGATCTTCTGTAATTCCCTAAAGATCGTAAACCTTTATAGAGAATCCCCACATTAAAACGTTCAGAAAAATTCAATGTAAATAAGGTTTCTAAAACTTGCCCTTGTTGCAAACCAGTTCTGTATAAAATTTCTGTAGTAGGAGTCGGAACTTTATAATAATTAATGTCTTCTTTTGATAAATAGTTGAAATGCTTTGCATTCATTCCGATTAAAGGCAGTGAGTTTTGATGTGTGAAATCATACCCTAGGTTATTAAAAGTTTGCCCTTGGTTATGAAATGCTAACAGCTCAAAATTGTCTTTGCGCAAAAAATTATAGGTGTATTCTTTTAATATAGTTAGCGTGGTATCAATATAGGTAGTGTCTTTTTTAAAAGAGATTACTCTATAATCTTTGTAGTTAGTTTTACCATCTAGTTTAACAATAATTGATTTTTTATTGATAAATGTAGAATCTAGTTGATTTCTCCCATCTGAAGTGCTAATTTGAGAATGGATTAAATTCACGCTAAACAACATGACTATTAAGAAACTAAAAAAATGATTTTTCATTTAAAATGATTGATACAGCAAATGTAAAATTTTTAAACGGAAATAAAGATGAATAATTTCTTCTAAAACTGTTAATTTGTAGTGATGTTAAAAAGTAATTACAGCGGAGAAATATTAGAAGCGGGAACAGATGAAGCCGGTAGAGGTTGTTTGTGTGGGCCAGTTGTAGCTGCTGCTGTAATTTTGCCTGAAAATTTTGAACACCCTTTTTTAAATGATTCTAAACAGTTGTCAGAAAAACAACGCAAAGAATTAAAGCCTTTTATAGAAAAACACGCGGTAGCTTTTGGGGTTTCTTTTGTTGATGAAAAAGAAGTTGATGCAATAAATGTTTTGCAAGCATCCATCACAGGAATGCATCGATCAATTAAACAGTTGAAAATTCAGCCTAAATTTATTATTGTAGATGGAAATAAATTTAAAGCCTATAAAGAAATCTCGCATCAAACCATTGTGAAAGGAGATGCAAAATACTTAAGTATAGCCTCTGCTTCTGTGTTGGCAAAAACGTACAGAGATGAGTTTATGGAAAAAATTCATCAAGAATATCCGATGTATAATTGGAAACAAAACAAAGGATATCCAACAAAACAGCACAGAAATGCGATTCGAGAATTCGGAATTACAAAGTATCATAGAAAAACATTTCGATTACTCCCAGAACAATTAAAGTTAGATTTGTAATTGTTAATAATCAACAACAACATTCTTCTAAAAAATTAAAAACTTCAACTATTTTAGCCCCTCTAATTTTACAAGATGATTAAAAGAACACGCGCAGAAATCACCAAATGTATCATACATAAAGTAGCCAATAAATACAATAGTGGACAAAATGTTTTCTCAGAAAATGTTATCCGATTTGATGAAGATAGTTATCAATTGATGATTCCTTTTTTATTAAAACCATTTGTAAATCTATCGCAAAGTTTTCGTTTTAGTCATCATGCTGATATCCGTTTAAACGAAATCAATAACTATGCGACCAACATCTTTAAAGAAGAAAGTTCTTTTGTAGAAAACTCTAAAAACATTGTCAATCATTTATACGAACAATCTAATTCTGCTCAAATTAAAAAAGGAGATGTTATAATTGCTTTGATTGAAGGAATTGAATACCAAGATGTATTGACCGAAGCTATAGGAATTTTTAAGGTTGAAAATAAAACAGATTTTTTTCAAACCTATCTAGAAGATCATAGTTTTGATGTTGCTGTTCAACAAGGAATTAGCACCAAGAAAATTGACAAAGGTTGTTTAATTTTAAATACTACAGATGCAGAAGGAACAGTTGTGTTAAGTGTAGATAACAATCAATACGATGCACAATATTGGATTAAAAATTTCTTATCGGTAAAATATGCAGATGATCGTAATCAACACACCCAAAGTTATTTAGAATTGTGTAAAGAGTTTTCTGAAGAAGTTATAAAACCTGAGTTTGGCAAACAAGAACAAAGTCAGTTTTTAGCAAATACTGTAGATTACTTTAAAGAAAATGAATCAGTAGATTATCATGCTTTTAAAGATGAAATGTTTGAAGAAGACAAACAGAAAAACATGTTTGATGATTACAAAAAACATTTCGAAACGCTGAATGATGTCTTAATCAGAAATAATTTTGAAGTTTCTGATGTTGTTTTAAAGAAAGAAAAGCAAAAGATAAAAAGCATCATAAAATTAGATACCAATATCGAAATAAAATTAGATGTGGATGCACCAGATGCTGCTTCAGAATATTTAGAAAGAGGATACGATGAAGAAAAGAAAATGCACTACTACAAAGTGTATTTTAATGAAGAGAAATAAAGATTGTTAGTTTTTGATTGTTTTTTAAGCTTTCTTTTTTCCTTTAAAATTAGTATATTTACGTACACCAATTTTTACTCCAGATATGAAAAAAATACTCTTAACATGTGTTTTGTTGTTTTTTGGGCTTCATATGGTAGCGCAAGAAAATGGACAAACATATACTTCAAAACTAGGTAAATTTTCTATGATTTCTTTCGGAGAAGTTACTGAAGATGTTAGAAATGATAAAACTAGTACTTCATATAGAGCAGCATATAGAAACAAAGAAATGCTTTTTGTACTTTCTAGTAGTTTAGAGCAAAACAAACCCAAAAGAGTTTCAGATTTATTAAACGCATCTATTTTAAACTTTAAAACAGCACTTAAAGGTGCCGTAGTTCAGCAAAAAAAAATAAAAGAGAATAATATGAATGGAATTTATGCTGTGCTGAACCTAAGCAATGGTGTAATGGTAGAATACAAAGTGTTTTATAAAGAGTTGTATTTGTATCAAATAATGGTGTTTGCCAAAAAAGAAAAATTTAAAAAAGAAGTTGCTGAGACTTTTTTTAAATCGTTTACCATTACTAAGTAAATAGAAACCTTAGATAAAAGTATCAACCTCAAACAAAGTTGTAAAGTGTTTTAAAATTTTCTCTTGTACTTCTTTAATTGGAATTTTTCTACCTAATTCGGTTTCCATTGAAGCAACGGCTTTTCCTCTAATTCCACAAGGAATAATATTATCGAAATATCCTAAATTTACATTTACATTCAATGCAAAACCATGCATGGTTACCCAACGAGAAGAACGAATTCCCATGGCGCAAATTTTACGCGCAAAAGGGGTTCCAACATCTAGCCAAACTCCTGTTTCTCCTTTACTTCTCTCAGCTTTTAAACCATAATCTGCTAAGGTTAAGATAATCACTTCTTCAAGTAAACGCAGATATTTATGAATGTCTGTAAAAAAATTTTCTAAGTCTAAAATAGGGTAGCCAACAATCTGACCTGGACCATGATAGGTAATGTCTCCACCACGATTTATTTTGTAAAAAGTAGCTCCCTTTTCTTCCAACTGTTTTTCATTGAGTAATAAATTCGCCAGATCACCACTTTTACCCAAGGTATACACATGAGGGTGTTCTACAAATAGGAAATGATTTTTGGTTTCTTCAGTAGTATTATTCTTTCTATTGTAAATTTTTACATCAACAATTTCTTGTAATAATTCTGTTTGATAATCCCAAGTTTCCTTGTAATCTTTAACGCCTAAGTTTTTAAGTTGGATGTTTTTATTCATAATAGTAGAGAACAAAGATAAATATTTAATTACATTTGTTAGTGATATTTACAATTAACCCTAACTAATTTTAGATACATTTTAATGATGATGAAATACGGCAAAATTTCCTTTTTGTTTTTGATTTTTGTTTCCGTTTCGATGTTCTCACAAAACATTTGGACCAAACAAGACGCAAAATCTAGAATTATAGGAGCAGAACTAGAATACAGAGAAACACTACCAACATCTTTTGAGTTGTTTACTGTTAATACCATCGGAGTCAACAAAAAATTAACGTTTTCTAAAAGCAAAGAAACAATTATGGAGTTACCAACTCCAAACGGAATTCAGCGTTTTTTGGTAAAAGAAGCTTCTGTGTTTTCAGAAGAATTAGCAGCGAAATTTCCTGCAATACAATCGTATGTTGGAGTAGGGATTGATGATGTTACGGCAAGAGTTCGGTTTAGTAATTCTAAAGTTGGTTTTCATGCGATGATTACTTCAGGAAAGTATCCAATGTATTTAATCGACCCATATACTAAAGATAAAAAAACGGCAATAGCATATTATAAAAACAAAGTTGCAAAATCTAATTTTGAATGTTTGGTTCAAGACAATTTTTATAGCGTAAAGCAAAGAAGTTTTCAAAAGACAGCAAATGCAAATGATGGAAAACTTAGGACTTATAGATTGGCTATTGTTACAACTGGAGAGTATTCTCAGTTTCACTTAAACAATCAAAATGTTTCTCCAGGAGCAACCGATGCAGTAAAAAAAGCAGCAGTTTTAGCAGCTATAAATACGACTATGACACGTGTAAACGGAATCTTTGAAAGAGATTTAGGGGTTACGATGAAACTTGTAAGTAACAATGAAAGTCTTATTTTTTTAGACGCAAATACAGATAATTTAACCGACAATAATGCTGATACTTTAATTGATGAAACACAAGCCCTTTGTGATAATTTAATAGGAGATTCTTCATACGATATCGGACATGCTTTTAGTACAGGCGGTGGGAGTGGAGCAGGGTTAGCAGGTGGAGGCATAGTTTGTATCCCTGGGCAAAAAGCACAAGGTGTTACAGGTTCTGCATCACCAATTAGCGATACCTATTCTATTGATTTTGTTGCTCATGAAATGGGGCATCAATTTGGTGCAAATCACACACAAAATAATGATTGCAATAGATATAATGCTACTGCAGTTGAACCAGGAAGTGCATCATCAATTATGGGGTATGCAGGTATTTGTGCTCCGAATGTACAATCAAATAGCGATGCGTATTTTCATTCAGTTAGTATTGCAGAAATGTGGAATATTGTAATTACATCTGCAACTTGTGGTGTAGAAACTGCAACAAATAATACAGCACCGATTGCAAATGCAGGAAACGATTTTACAATTCCAAAATCAACTCCGTTTGTATTAAAAGGATCAGCAACTGACGCAGATGCTGGTAATAATTTAACTTACAACTGGGAACAATTAGACAATCAAACAGCAACAATGCCTCCGAATGCTACAAATACTGTTGGCCCAATGTTTCGGTCTTTACCCTCTTCAACATCGCCAAATAGATACATGCCCGCAATTGAAACTGTGTTAGCTGGAAACACCTCATCAACTTGGGAAGTTGTTCCGTCTGTTGCTAGAACAATGAATTTTTCTTTAACCGTTAGAGATAACGTGTTAAATGGAGGTGCATCCGCTAGAGATGATGTTAAAATTACTATTGATGGGAACTCAGGACCATTTTTAGTGACTTCACAAACAATAGCAACCACATTGAATGGGAACTCAACTCAGACCATTACCTGGGATGTAGCGAATACAACAGCTGCTCCTGTGAATGCAGCTAATGTTAATATATTGCTTTCTACTGATGGCGGAATGACTTTTCCGAATGTGTTAATTTCAAACACACCAAATAATGGTTCTGTTGATGTAACATTGCCAAATATTACAACAACCCAAGCAAGAATAAAAGTTGAAGCTGCAAATAACATTTTTTATGCAGTAAATAGCACTAATTTTTCTATTGATAGTGCAGCTTCAGTAGGAGACGAATTATTTTCAAACTTTAAGCTTTTTCCAAACCCATCAAATGGAATGATTACAGTAAGTTTTGATTTGCAATCTTCTGATGTCAATATCGAATTGTTTGATCTTAGAGGGAGGAAAATTAAAACATCAGAATTTAAAGCAATTGGTACTTCATTTAGTAAAGCGTTAAATTATCAATCGGTTGCAAAAGGATTGTACATTTTAAAAATTACAAATGGTAACAATCGTATTTCTAAAAAAATTGTAATTGATTAATTTTTTATGTGCTACAACTAAAAAGCTAATTGTACGTTGTCTTAAATAATATGAAGCCTAGTTTATGTCTATAGAAGTTTCTTCGGTAACCAAATTATATGATTCTCAATCTGCATTAAATAACGTAAGTTTTTCTGTAGACAAAGGTTCTATTGTTGGCTTTTTAGGTCCAAATGGAGCAGGGAAATCTACCATGATGAAAATCTTAACAGGGTATGTTAAGCCTTCAGAAGGGAGTGTTTTGGTTAACGGAATAAATGTGTTAGAAAATCCGATTGAAGCACAAAAAAGTATTGGTTATTTACCAGAAAACAATCCTTTATATACAGAAATGTATGTAAAGGAATACTTGCAATTTCAAGCTTCTATCTATAAAGTTGCAAAAGAAAATATTTCAGCCATTATTGACAAAGTTGGATTAACGCCAGAAGTTCATAAAAAAATAGGACAGTTATCTAAAGGGTATCAACAAAGAGTTGGTTTGGCTGCTGCATTATTGCACAATCCAACTGTGTTGATTTTAGACGAGCCAACAACCGGTTTAGATCCAAATCAATTGGTAAGTATTAGGGCTTTGATTAAAGAAGTTGGAAAAGATAAAACAGTCTTGTTTTCTACACATATTATGCAAGAAGTAGAAGCAGTTTGCGATAGAGTAATCATTATTAAAAAAGGAGAAATTGTTGTTGATAAATTGCTAAAAGAGGTTCGTTCTAATCAACATCAAGTTATAGAAGTTACCTTTGATTTTAAACTTGAAGAACAATTTATAAAGAAATTACCAAATTTAATTTCATATAAAAACAACTACGATACTACCTGGTTTTTAACCTTTAATTCTAAAGAGGATATGCGTCCTGTAGTGTTCGATTTTGCTCAAGAAATCGGTCTCAAAATTTTGGGATTAAACACACAAAATCAAAATTTAGAAGCGCTTTTTAGAGAAAGCACAAATTAATTTTCTTTATGATAAACGTCTTTACTGAAAAGTGTTTTTCTAAAATCACCTGGCTTTTTAGTATTTAATAATTCTAGTTTTCCCTTTGCTTTTATCAACTCCTGAAAGTGCTCTTCACGTGCGTCAAATTGAGTTTTATTTTTATAGGTAGTTATTAGCATAAAACTAAAAGGAGCTTCTGCTGTTGGTTTTGTTTCGAGGAATTGGTAAGAATCTATATAGCTTTTTTTAATAGCCATTTTTCTGAGCACTTCCCAATTGTTTTGGTAATAATACACAAGCTCTTTTGTGTTATTATTTACTGTTTGTACAAAATCAATAGTTGATATTTTTGTATTTTCTTGAGCGTTGATTTGAGTACAAAATAAAATGGATGCAATTAATATTAATTTTTTCATAAGGGATCTAAATTTTAATGATGTAAATTTAGAGGGTAAAACAGTCAATAAATATGTAACTAACTGATAAAGAGATGTTAAAATTATTTTTTAGTTTCAGCTAATTTATAGCCAATTAACACCATTGGTATATAAGCAAAAAGTACATCTACTACGTTAAACCACAGCGGGCCAGGTAAAGTGAAAACATTAATAATTCCGCCTAATAAAAAGAAACCACCAACTATTAATGCCATTGTTTTCTTATTGCTTGTTGCAATTTTAACAGCAGTAACTGCTCCAGCTAAAGTTCCTAGCGCATGAGCTAAAAATGGAAATAAAAAGTGCTTTGGTTCAAACAAATGAAGTGATTCTTTTAATCCTTCCATTGTTGTCACATCGGCGCCGTTTGGTGGTGGAATAACGCTGCTACTTATCATAATAATTCCCATATTGACAATACTTCCTAGAATTAAACCCCCAATAACTGCAAGTATATTTTTTACTGTAGAACTCATAATTTTAAATTTAATGATTGATAAATATACAAAAATTAGTGTATTCAATTTTGTAATTAACTGATAAAGAGGTTATATAAACGTATATTTGGGTTTAACCAAAAAAAACGATTACATGGAAAATTTATCTCAACAACAAAATGCGAATATTATGTCTTATAAAGATTGGGCAGTAACCATTTTTTTAGCATCATTACCCTTAATTGGATTTATTTTAGTACTCATTTGGGCTTTTGATTCTAACACTTCAATCAATAAGAAAAACTGGGCAAAAGGAATGTTATTGTTGTTGGTGATTTACTTTATTATAGCAATGGTATTCTTATTTGTATTTGGAGGTTTGGCTTTACTAGCTAGTTTAAGTTAATTCAAAAGTAGTAACAAGGAAAACCTATTACAAATTTAAAAGAATGATTTATTTTTTCTTTAGTAAAGCTTTTCCTTGTTTGTATTTTGGGTCATAAATAAAAAACTCAGGAACTGTTTGAAATTCAATTTCTCCTTCCTTCTTTTTAGTAAACTCGCCACTATCTAAATCGTATTTTAGATTTATATTTTCGCTAAACACAGAAACTAAAGCACCATCGTGTTTGCTTGATAATTCTTCATATGTATTTGTTTTTTTAGGAAATTCGCTTTCAAAACTTTTTAATAAATCATCTTCTGCAACAGAAAAAATAGAGAAAATTCCTTTAGTGTCCCAAAGATGGTATCTAATAAAATGATTATTCGCAGTGTACTTATCAAGGGTAATGTTATCTATTGGAATTTTAAGATTATTGACATGTAAATAATTGTTTACAATTTCAATTTTATAAGGATGCAATTTTCCTTTTTTTCTGAACACCTGATATAAAATACTACCCGCCATTAATAAAATAAATACTAATTGAAAAGTATATTCTTTGAGGTCCTCTAAATTGTCAAACCTAGTAAAAAAATAGATCATAGCAGAGAAAGCAATAATCATGAGGCATCCACTAGCAACATCATACCCTTTAGAAGGCTTTTTTCCGTTGTAAAAAAAAATCATTATTAGTTCAGTTTAAAGTTAATTTGCTCTTTTTCTAAAGTTGTTAACAACTCATTTGTAATTTTTATTTTAGGAATTCTACTTGGTAAGTTCAGTTCAATTTTCTCTTTTTCATCCCAAATTGTAAAATATAGATTTTGTTTACCAGGATTTGTCTCTAGTAATTGCTGTAAATTAGTTATACGGTCTTCTGTTACTTCTTGAACAGGGATTTGAATGGTGATTTTCTTACACAACTCATCCATTGTATCGTGTAATAATTTGACATCAGTAAACTGTAATCTAGGCTCACCTGCTACTCCTGTATTTTTATTTATCCAGCCTGCTTTAATAACTGTTTTTATAAATAAGAAAGAATTTGGCACTAAGAAATGTCTGAACTTTAAATATTCTTCTCCAAAAATTCGAAACTCATTATTGTTGTAATAATCTTCAATAAAAAAGGTAGCCCAACCTTTTCCTGCTTTAGAAACTCTATGCTGCACGTCTGTAATGATTCCAGCAAAAGATAAATTCATACCAACGTATTTAGAAAGATCTTCTTTAAAATGAGATAAATTGGCATTGCAAAAAGACAATTCGTTTTTAAAATCATCTAACGGATGTGCAGAAATATAAATACCTACTACTTCTTTTTCTTTTCCTAATGTTTCCATGGTTCCCCAAGTTTCACATTCAGGAATTATTGGTTCTGGTAATTGAATATCAGACGCATCTCCAAACAAAGAAACTTGAGAAGAATTTTCACCATCTTGAAACTTATTACCGTAACGCAACGCTTTTTCAATAAACGTTTGCCCTTTTTCATCTAAAGCAAAATATTGTGCTCTATGGGTATCTTTAAAAGAATCAAATCCACCAGCTAAAATCAATCCATCAAACGCTTTTTTGTTGGCAACACGTAAATCTACTCGTTTTGCAACATCAAAAATGGAGACAAAATTCCCGTTCTTTTTTCGCTCATCAATAATTGCTTTTACGGCAGAACTTCCAACTCCTTTAATTGCCGCCATTCCAAAACGAATGTTTCCATCTTTATTTACAGAAAACTTTGCATATGATTCGTTAATATCAGGACCTAAAACGGTAATTCCAGAACGCTTGCATTCTTCCATAAAAAACGACACAGATTTGATGTCATTCATATTATTAGACAACACAGAAGCCATATATTCAGCAGGATAATGTGCTTTTAAGTAGGCAGTTTGATAGGCAATCCAAGCATAACAAGTAGAGTGAGATTTGTTGAAAGCATAACTTGCAAACGCTTCCCAGTCTTTCCATATTTTTTCTAATTTTTCTGGGTCATGACCTTTTTTGCTTGCTTGCTCTATAAATTGAGGCTTCATTTTAGCAAGTACAGCTGCCTGTTTTTTACCCATTGCTTTACGCAAGACATCGGCTTCACCTTTGGTAAAATCTGCTAACTTTTGCGATAGCAACATCACCTGCTCTTGATACACTGTAATTCCGTAGGTTTCTGCCAAGTATTCTTCCATGGCAGGCAAATCGTACTCAATATCTTCTGTTCCGTGTTTTCTATTGATAAAAGACGGAATATACTCCATTGGTCCAGGTCTGTACAATGCATTCATTGCAATTAAATCTGCAAAAACAGTTGGTTTTAAGGCACGCATGTGTTTTTGCATTCCTGGTGATTCGTACTGAAAAATTCCAACAGTTTCACCTCGTTGAAACAATTCGTAAGTTTTTTCATCATCTAATGGAAAACTTTCAGGATCTAATTCAATTCCGTGTTTTGCTTTTACAATTTTTACAGTATGCTTTATGAGAGTTAATGTTTTTAACCCTAAGAAATCCATTTTTAACAAGCCGGCACTTTCAACAACCGAGTTGTCGAATTGCGTTACATACATGTCAGAATCTTTGGCGAGTGTAACCGGAACGTAATTGGTAATGTCTGAAGGTGTAATAATTACACCACAAGCATGAATTCCTGTATTTCGAACAGAACCTTCTAAAACTCTTGCTTTATTAATGGTTTCTGCACTTAAATCAGATCCTTCCGATAATTTTTTAAGTTCATTTACCAATTCTATTTCTTCCGAACGAAGTTTTTCTTTGAGTTCTTTTTCGTCAAGAGAAAAGATTTTACTCAATTTCATACCGGGAATTAACTTTGCAATTCTGTCGGCTTCAAAAAGAGGTAAATCCAACACTCTGGCGGTATCTCGGATAGACGATTTTGCAGCCATAGTTCCGTAAGTAATAATCTGCGCAACTTGGTTAGAACCGTATTTGTTGATTACATAGTCCATTACTTTTCCACGCCCTTCGTCATCAAAATCAATATCAATATCGGGCATTGAAACACGTTCTGGATTTAAGAAACGCTCAAAAAGTAAATCGTATTTAATGGGGTCTAAGTTGGTAATCCACAAACAATATGCAACTACAGATCCGGCAGCAGAACCCCTTCCGGGTCCAACAGCAACACCCATATTTCTGGCTTCTCTAATAAAATCTTCAACAATTAAAAAATATCCTGGATATCCTGTTTTTTCAATAACTTCTAATTCAAAATCTAGACGTTCTCCAATAGATTCTGTAATTTCTCCATATCTTTTTTTTGCTCCTTGATAGGTTAAATAACGTAAGTAATTGTTTTCACCACGTTTGCCGCCATCAACTAAATCTTCTGGATCTTGAAACTCTTTAGGAATATCAAATGCTGGTAATAATACTTCTCTTGCTAATGTGTATGGTTCTATTTTGTCTACAACTTCCTGAATGTTAGAAATAGCCTCAGGTAAATCGGAAAACAACTGTTTCATCTCATCGGTAGATTTGAAAAAATATTCATCGTTAGGTAGCCCATACCGATATCCTCTGCCACGACCTTTTGGAGTTGCTTGTTTTTCTCCATCTTTTACACACAATAAAATATCATGTGCATTGGCATCTTCTTTTTCTAAATAAAAAGTATTGTTTGTTGCAACCGTTTTTATGTTGTGTTTTTTAGAGAATTTTAATAAAGTTTCGTTGACTATTTTTTCATCCTCCTGTCCATGACGCATTAATTCGATATATAAATCGTCTTTAAAAACAGATTTCCACCAAAGCAAAGCCTCTTCAGCTTGTTTTTCTCCAATATTTAAAATTTTACTAGGAACTTCACCATATAAATTTCCAGTAAGTACAATAATGTCTTCTTTATACTTTTCTACTATAGCTTTATCAATTCGAGGAACATAATAAAAACCATCTATAAAAGCAATGGACGACATTTTTGCTAAATTATGATATCCTTTTTTGTTTTTTGCTAACAAAACAACCTGATAGCCATTGTCTTTTTTTGTTTTATCTGAATGATTTTCACAGATGTTAAATTCGCAACCAACTATAGGTTTTAAAATGGTTTCTGTTGGTAATGCTCCCTGCTTTTTTAGCTCGTTGTTTTTAGCTTCAGCAGCTTTATTGTGATTTAAAACAGCACTTACAAAATGAAACGCTGCCATCATATTTCCTGTATCTGTTAATGCAATTGCAGACATATTATCCTCTGCAGCTGTTTTTACAATTGTGCCAATCTGCATGGTAGATTGTAATACCGAAAATTGAGTGTGATTGTGTAAATGAGCAAACTGAACGCCTTCTAAAGAAGCAATATTTTTAGTAGAAACCGCTGTTGTTTCTGCTTCTTTTTTTGCCTCAGTGCGTTTTCTTATTTTTTTACTTTCTTTTTTTAGGTTGATGTGTTTTAAACCAATTACCTGAATAGGTTTAGGATTGGCTTCTGAGAAATTTTGAAAATAACTTTCATCAACATCTAACTCTTCTTTTGTAAACTCTCGTAAGCGAATCAACTCTAAAAAACAACGTGTGGTTGCTTCAACATCGGCAGTTGCATTGTGAGCTTCTGCAAAATCTACCCCGAATAAATGTTTGTGTAATTCGGTTAAGGTTGGTAATTTAAATTTACCATAACGCCCGCCAGGAAGTTGACACATCAAAGCTGTTTTTTCAGTACATGTATCTAAAAGAGGTAATTTATTTAAATTACTTTCAATACCTAAACGATGAAACTCACAACCCATAATATTAAGATCAAAACCAACATTTTGACCAACAATAAACTTGGTTTTTTGTAAAGCTTTGTTAAATAACTCTAGACCTTCTTCTAAAGAGATTCCTTGTTCTTGAGCAAGTTCTGTGGAAATTCCGTGAATTCGCTCTGCGTCATACGGAATATTAAATCCGTCTGGCTGTATTAAGAAATCATTATGTTCTACTAAATTACCGAGCGCATCATGTAGTTGCCAGGCAATCTGAATACATCTCGGCCAATTATCTGTATCGGTAATTGGTGCATTCCAGCTTTTAGGCAAGCCCGTTGTTTCGGTATCAAAAATTAAGTACATAGGTGTGATTTCTACTTTAGTTAGGGAGTTTAAAAATATAAAAAACTCTTCAACTTTATAGAAAGAGTTTATCTTGTTTTATCAACAATTTATAGAGGATATCATTTGATTTTAATTCCTTGATTTTTAATTGTTTTTGTAATTTGGTTTGAAAAAGATTTTTGTATATTTGCAGCCGCTTATTACGAGATAATAAGAATATTAATAATCAAGGTCGAGAACCTTAAAAAATTAACAAAGTATGTCAGTAAAAATTAGATTACAAAGACACGGTAAAAAAGGAAAGCCATTTTATTCAATCGTAGCAGCTGATGCTCGTGCAAAAAGAGATGGTAAATTCTTAGAAAAATTAGGAACTTATAACCCTAATGTAAATCCAGCAATTATTGAATTAGATGTTGATGGTGCTGTAAAATGGTTACAAAACGGAGCGCAACCTACAGATACTGCGAGAGCAATTTTATCTTACAAAGGGGCAATGTTAAAAAATCATTTAGCTGGTGGAGTTCGTAAAGGAGCTTTAACTGAAGAACAAGCAGAAGCAAAATTTACTGCTTGGTTAGAAGAAAAAGCAAACAGAATTACTGCTAAAAAAGACGGTTTAACTAAAGAGCAAGAAGAAGCAAAAGCTGCTGCATTAGCTGCAGAAAAATCTGTAAACGAAGCTCGTGTTAATGCTGCAAAAGAAGCTGAAGCTGCAATTGTTGCAGAAAAAGAAGCTGCTGAAGCTGCCTTAGAAGCTGAAAAAGTTGCTGCAGTAGCTACAACTGAAGAAGTTGTTGAAGAAACTATAACAGAAGAAACTGCCGCAGAAGAAACTACAGAAGAGAAATCTGCAGAGTAATTCAAAATTTAACGAAATGCGTAAAGAAGATTGTTTTTATTTAGGCAAAATCGTTAGAAAGCATAGTTTTAAAGGTGAAGTGGTTATCAAGTTAGATACCGATGAGCCAGAATTGTATCAAGAAATGGAATCAATTTTTGTCGACTTAGGCAATAATCTGATTCCATTTTTTATTGAAAAAAGTTTGCTTCAAAAAGGAAATCAATTGCGTGTTCAATTTGAAGATCTTTATACAGAAGAAGAAGCTGATGCAATTCTAAAAGCGGATGTGTATTTGCCTTTAGATTTACTACCAAAATTATCTGGAAATAAATTTTATTTTCATGAAGTGATCGGTTTTAAAGCTGTTGACGTAAATTATGGATTGGTTGGTACTATTGAAGGAGTTAACGATAAAACAGCGCAACCTTTATTTGAAATTACCAATGGGGATAAAGAAGTTTTTATTCCGATGATTGATGATTTTATCAAAAAAGTGGATCGAGAAAACAAAGTGATTGAAGTTGAAACTCCACAAGGATTGATAGAGTTGTATTTAAACAATTAAATTATAGAGAGGTGGCCGAGTGGTCGAAGGCGCACGCCTGGAAAGTGTGTATACGCCAAAAGCGTATCGAGGGTTCGAATCCCTTCTTCTCTGCGAATACATAAAATTATTAAACGTTAAATCAAGTTTACTTGAATTTATAAGTTTAGGTGTTTTATTTTCAAAACGTAGTTTTTAGGGAAAAGCGAAGCTAATCCCTTCTTTTTAAAAAAAAAGAATCTATAAATCTTAAAATTAGATCTATCAAATCGAAACCTTTCCAGTTTAAAGAATTTTTAATTCATCAAGACAGGGCTGCTATGAAAGTTGGTACTGATGCTGTTTTGTTGGGTGCTTGGTGTTCTCTAGAGAATTATCCTAATTCAATTTTAGATGTTGGAGCAGGAACAGGGGTTGTTGCACTAATGTTGGCACAACGTTCTGATGCAATGACAATTGATGCAGTAGAAGTTGATGAAAAAGCACATGAACAATGTGTAAATAATTTTGAAATAAGCGATTGGTCTGATCGATTATTTTGTTACAATGCGTCCTTTGAAGAGTTTGTTATTGAAATGCAAGATGAAGAAGAAAAATATGATATAATTATATCAAATCCTCCTTTTTATGCTGATGCTTTTGAAACAGAAAATGAATCTAGAAATAAAGCTCGATTTACATCTTCACTTACTTTTGAAAATTTAATTTCTGGGACATCAAAAATTCTTTCCGATTCTGGTGAGTTTTCTGTGATTATTCCATTTAAAGAAGAACATAATTTTACGAATATTGCAAGCTTAAATTCATTATACCTCAATAGAGTTTGCCGAGTAAAAGGAACATTAACTTCAGAATTTAAAAGAAGTTTATTGACTTTTTCATTTCAGAAAAAAATACTTCAAGAAGAAACGTTGGTTATCGAAAAAGAAAGACATCATTACACCCAAGAATATATCAATCTAACGAGAGATTTTTATTTGAAGATGTAATGATAAAACTTTATCCAATTACAATTTCTGGATTGTAGCCTAAGTAAGGAACCTCTTTTTCTTTAAAACTGATACCAAAACCTTCTAATTCTTTTAAAATTGGTTCATATACTTCTTTAGAAATGGGTCTTAAAACTCCTGGTGTTTTAATTTCTCCATTTAATATTTTTAACGCAGCAATGGCAACAGGAAGTCCTACAGTTTTTGCCATAGCAGTATAGGTTTGATTTTCGCCAATAGCAACCATGCTACTTTCTATTTGGCGTTTTTTACCATCCAATTCGAAACCGAATTTATGATGCATCACAATCATGTCTTTATCATCTTCAGAAAGAGTCCATTTATCCGATAAGATTTTTTGTAGAATTTGAGCCGGAGTTGCATTTTTCAATCCAATTTTTTTAGTGGGGTTAAAAATGTCTAACTCAATTAGTTTTTCCCACATGATATCATCTTGGTCAATTTTTAAATACGAACGTAATTTCAATTCGACAGAGTCTGTTGGACTGTATGCTAAAAACAAATTAGTAAAATCACGATAACTCATGTTTTCAGAATCTTCAATAGTGTAGGTGTCATCTGTCATCCCTAATTGAATAAAAGTGTTCCAGGCTCTCGAAAAACCAACTCTTCTAATGGTTCCTCGGTACATAGTAGCAATATTATCTAACCCGTATACAGTTCTATACTTTAAAGAATCTCTGTTTGCGTAGGCTTCAAATTTACCACTCCCATTGATGTGTAAAAACTCTGTTCTTCTAAACAACTTATGATATGGAATGTATTTATAAGTACCTTCTTGAATAAACATTGCGGCTCCACCTTGACCAGCTGTAACAACATTTCTTGGGTTCCAAGTAAATTTATAGTTCCATAAATTTGTGTCACTTTCTGGGGCAACTAATCCACCAGTAAAAGATTCAAATAACAACATTTTTCCCCCTTTTTGATGAATTCGATCAATTACATGCATGGCGCTCATATGGTCAATACCTGGATCTACACCAATTTCATTCATAAAAATTAGGTTATTCTTTTTAACATCAGCATCTAAATCTTTCATTTCATCAGAAATATAAGATGCAGTAACCATATTTTTTTGAAACTTAATGCAATCTTTTGCAACCTCTATGTGAAATCTCGCTGGTAACATAGAAATAATAATATCTGCTCCCTGTATTGCTTTAACTCTTTCAGTTTCGTTAAAAACATCCAATTGAAAGGTTGTTAAGTTTTGATGATTTCCGAATCGTTGATTGATGTCTTCTATTGAAATGTCTCCAACAGTTAATTGTAAATTTTCTTCAGAAGATTTATCAAGTAAATATTTTATAAGTGAAGAGCTAGATCTACCAGCTCCAATAATTAAGATGTTTCTCATTTTGTAATTTTATAACTAAATTTACCAATATGAATTGGCAAAAATTATGTTTAGCTAAAATACACAATTCATTGATAAAAGTTTAAAATAAAACAAAAATCAAAGAAATGAATAAAAATTTAACATTAACTTCAGTTTTAGGAATCCTAACAATTATACTAGGTGCTTTTGGTGCCCATGCTTTGTCAAAAACATTAACTATTGAAGGGATGAACAGTTTTGATACGGCAATTCGTTATCAAATGTATCATATTATTATACTGCTTTTTGTAAATACTTATAAAGGTTTTTCAGCACAACAAAAAAACAGAATAAGTAGTTTGTTTTTTATGGGAATTTTATTCTTTTCTGGGTCAATTTATACAATTCAGTTAATAGGGGTTTCGGCAAAAAGCATTTGGTTTATTACTCCGCTTGGAGGTTTGTTTTTTATATTGGGATGGTTATATATGACAATTAGTTTTGCAAAAAGAAATGAACAATAAAAAGTTGATAAAAATTTAAAAAGGCCAAATCTTTGTAAAAATAATCTGTATTTTTGCTGTTAATTATTTAACACAACTAAATAAATAACTTAAAATTTAAACATGGTAAATCTTGATTCAAAATCGATTTCGCTAGATAGTTTAGGGATTAAAAATGCAACAATTCGTTACAATTTAACATCAGATGAATTACATGCATCAACTATTGAAAAAAAACAAGGAGTTGAAACTTCTTCAGGAGCTTTAGCTGTCAATACTGGAGAGTTTACTGGACGATCACCAAAAGATCGTTTCATTGTGAAAGACGATATTACAAAAGATGAAGTTTGGTGGGGAAATATCAACATCCCTTTTGATGCTGATAAATTTGATAAATTATATACTAAAGTAGTAGACTACTTATCTAGTAAAGAGATTTTTGTGAGAGATAGTTATGCGTGTGCTGATGAAAAATACAAACTTAATATTAGAGTTGTAACAGAACACCCTTGGAGCAATATGTTTGCTCACAATATGTTTTTGAGACCAACAGCAGAAGAGTTGAAAACATTTACTCCAGAATGGACTGTTGTTAACGCACCAAACTTTATGGCCGATCCAGAGGTTGACGGAACAAGACAGCACAATTTTGCAATCCTTAATTTTACAAAAAAAATAGCTTTAATTGGTGGAACTGGTTATACTGGTGAAATTAAAAAGGGTATTTTTTCTGCATTGAATTTTATTTTACCAGTATTTAAAAATACATTGCCAATGCACTGTTCTGCAAATGTTGGTAAAGATGGTGATACAGCAATTTTCTTTGGATTGTCAGGAACTGGAAAGACCACCTTATCTGCCGATCCAGAAAGAAGATTAATTGGTGATGATGAGCATGGGTGGACAAACGAAAACACTGTTTTCAATTTTGAAGGAGGTTGTTACGCAAAAGTAATCGACCTAACAGAAGAAAAAGAGCCAGATATTTTTCATGCGATTAAAAAAGGAGCCATTTTAGAGAATGTCATTATTAAAGAAAATGGAGAAGTAGATTTTGAAGACATATCAATTACCCAAAACACAAGAGTTAGTTATCCTATTTATCATATCGATAATATTCAACCAGGATCAATTGGTAAAAATCCAAAAAACATTTTCTTTTTAACCGCTGATGCTTTTGGAGTGTTACCTCCAATCTCAAAATTAACTCCAGGTCAGGCTGCATATCATTTCATCTCTGGTTATACAGCAAAAGTTGCTGGAACAGAAGCAGGGGTTACTGAGCCACAGCCAAGTTTTTCAGCTTGTTTTGGAGCTCCATTTATGCCTTTACATCCAACGCGTTATGCAGAAATGTTAAGCGATAAAATGAAAGAATCTGGAGTGACTGTTTGGTTAGTGAATACGGGTTGGACAGGTGGACCTTATGGAGTTGGGAGCCGAATGAAATTAAAATATACTAGAGCAATGATTACAGCTGCTATGGATGGAAGTTTAGAAGCTGCAAATAAAGACAATTATCACATCCATTCTGTATTTGGATTAGCGCAACCTAGAACTTGTCCAAATGTTCCAACAGAGGTATTAAGTCCACGAAGATCATGGAATAATGATGAAGGATATTATAAAACAGCTCAAAAATTAGCAGATTCGTTTAAAGCAAACTTTAAAGCTTTTGAAGACTATGCAAATGAAGAAATTATGGCTGGTGGTCCACTAGTTTAATTTTATATGATCATAAAAAAAAGCACCTCAAATGAGGTGCTTTTTTTATGGATTGTTTTTCCTATTTTTATAGAATAGCAACTTTTCTGAAAAAAATGATAAAAAATTGGTTTAAAAATATAGGTCCAGGTACTTTAATTGCTGCTGCTTTTATTGGACCCGGAACAGTTACGCTTTGTACAATAGCTGGAGTTAATTTTGGATTTAACCTGTTATGGGCTATGGTGCTTTCTATTTTCGCAACTATTGTTTTGCAAGAAATGGCAGCTAGATTAGGGATTATTTCTCAAAAAGGATTGTCTGAAGTTCTTAGAGAAGAAATTAAAAATCCGTTTTTAAAACAGTTTATTACACTCTTAATTTTAGCAGCAATTGTAGTTGGAAACGCATCCTATGAAGCTGGAAATATTAGCGGTGGGGTTTTAGGGCTTGAGACCATCTTAGGAAAAACCTATTTTGAAATTGGTGTGTTTTCTATCAATAGCATTAGTTTACTTGTAGGTATTGTTGCCTTTGCTTTATTATACTTAGGGAACTATAAAATACTTGAAAAAGTATTGGTTTCCTTGGTATTGATTATGAGTGTTTCATTTATAATTACCGCAATTATTACCAAACCAAATCTTGCAGAAATTTTTAAAGGAACATTTATCCCCAGTTTTCCAGAGAATAGTTTATTAACGGTAATTGGCTTAATTGGAACAACAGTTGTGCCTTATAATTTGTTTTTACATGCGTCATTAGTTAAAGAAAGATGGAAGAAAAAAGAAGATATTTCTTTTGCAAGAAAAGACACTATTATTTCGATTATTTTAGGAGGATTGGTTTCTATGGCAATCATTATTTCAGCAGCTGGTATCCAAACGAGTACCATTTCAAATGCATCAGATTTAGCAAAAGGATTAGCACCATTGTATGGGGAGTTTTCAAAATATTTTCTTTCTATCGGATTGTTTGCTGCGGGAATCACATCAGCAATCACAGCTCCATTAGCAGCAGCATATGTTGCAAGAGGATGTTTAGGATGGAAATCTGGTTTAAAATCGAAGAAATTTAGGGCCGTATGGATTATTGTTTTAGTCCTCGGGATTTTCTTTTCTTCATTCGGAATAAAACCAATAGAAATTATAAAATTTGCACAGGTTGCAAACGGAATGTTATTACCAATCATTGCCGGAATTTTATTGTGGATTATGAATAAAAAATCTGTACTTGGAAGATATGTAAATTCTAAAACCCAAAATATTTTCGGAATGATTATCGTTGTTGGAACTATTTTTCTTGGTTTGAAGGGAATTCTTAAAGTCTTTAATTTACTATAAATGAAGTCTATTGATTTTAATTGTGATGTTGGAGAAGGAATTGAGAATGAGTATTTGTTAATGCCTTTTATTTCTTCTTGTAATATTGCTTGTGGTGGACATTACGGAGATAAAAACACAATTGATAAGACCATCCAATTAGCCATTGAGAATAAGGTTAAAATCGGAGCACACCCCTCTTTTCCTGATAAAGAAAATTTTGGAAGAAAAATTATGAATATTTCTGATGACGAATTGGAAAAAAGTATTGTTTTTCAAATGAATTTGTTTGAAGAGTGTTTGCAAAAAAAGAATGTAAAAATGCATCATATCAAAGCACACGGAGCTTTATACAATCTAATTGCTAAGGATAAAAAAACTGCAACTGTTTTTGTCAATGCTATTAAAAAATATATTAAGAAAGCTTATGTATATGTTCCTTTTCAGTCAGCAATTGAAGAAGTAGCAATTGAAAATAACATTAAAATTAAATACGAAGCTTTTGCTGATAGAAATTATAATGACGATTTGTCTTTGGTTTCTAGATCTAAGTCAAATGCTATTATTTATAACCCTATAGAAGTATACCAACATGTGCTAAAAATGGTTCAAAATAACGCTGTCATAACAGTTTCAAATTCGGTTATCAAAATAAAAGCAGATACATTTTGTGTTCATGGTGATACTAAAAATGCTCTCGAAATTTTGAAAGAAGTCACACAAATGTTAAGAACTCAAAATATTCATATTGCCTAACTACAACTTAACATATAAACCTTTTGGAGGAAATGCTATTTTAATTGAATGGCCATCCGAAATAAATGAATCAATCTTGTATGATATTATTGCTTTTAAAAATAAGATTGAAAATGAAATAAACTTGCAAGATATTATTGTTGGCTACAATTCGTTAGTGTTGGTTAGCAGTTTTAAGATTGAAAGAATACATGATACAATTAGCTCTTTAAAAGAATTGTATAACCAACCCTCAAAAACTAAAATTCATAAAACCACACATTGGGAAATTCCAGTTTGTTATGACCAACAATTCGGAATTGATTTAGAGGAGATCTCTCAAAAAAAATCAATTACAAAAGATAAAATCATTCAAATTCATTCTAGCACAATTTATACAGTATATTTCATAGGTTTTTTACCAGGGTTTCTCTATTTAGGAGGTTTGGATGAGCAAATAGTCATGCCGAGAAAATCTACTCCAAGATTGCGGGTTCCTAAAGGAGCAGTAGCAATTGGTGGTAGTCAAACCGGAATCTATCCAAATGAAAGCTCAGGTGGTTGGAATATTATTGGGAATTCACCTATTTCATTTTTTGATGCACAAAAAGTATCACCTTGTTTTGCGAAAACAGGCGATAAAGTTTCGTTTAAAAGTGTTTCTTATGACGAGTACAAAATGATAAAAGAAAAAGTGAATAGTAATGTATATCAATTGAAAACAATTTTATGATTACAGTTTTAAATCCAGGAATTTACAGCACTATACAAGATTTTGGAAGGCCAGGTTTTGCAAATATTGGTGTACCGATTTCTGGAGTGATGGATTCGTATTCTGCTAAAATTGGAAATCAATTATTAAACAATAATAGAGAAGATGCTGTTGTAGAAATTACTTTTGGAGGATGTAAGTTTATGTTTAAAAAGGATATGAAAATTTGTATTACTGGAGCAAATTTTAATATGAAAATTGATGATAAAGAAACGCAAATGTATTCGGTTTTAGAAGTAAAAAAAGGCTCAGTTTTATCATTTGGGAAGAAAGTAGTTGGAATTCGAACTTACTTATGTGTTCAAGGAGGATTTCTGTCAGAAGTTGTACTTACAAGCAAAAGTTATTATAACGGAATCACAGTAAACGATATTCTAAAAAAAGGAGATCAATTAAAAATGGATACTTATAATAGCCTAAATGTACAAACGTTTTCAAAAATTAAAATTGATAAAAGCCATTTTAAAACAAATGAAATAGAATGTGATAAAGGGCCAGAATTTGAGTTGTTATCAGAAGAACAACAAAAAGCATTGACTAATAATTTATTTACAATTTCTAACGATAATAATAGAGTAGGTTATCGATTAGTAGAGTTGTTTAAAAATCAGTTAACACCTATTTTAACATCTGGTGTTTTGCCTGGTACGGTACAATTAACTCCTTCAGGAAAGCTAATTATTTTAATGAGAGACTGCCAAGTCACTGGAGGATACCCGAGAATATTACAACTTACAGAAAGTGGAATAAATAGTTTAGCACAAAAAAGCACAAATGATAAATTACAGTTTAGAATAAACTAAAAAAGCACCTCATTTGAGGTGCTTTTTTTATAAATTGAATTCAAGAATTAATTATCTTAATTTTCT
This sequence comes from Polaribacter sp., assembly GCA_023254055.1. Lineage (GTDB taxonomy): Bacteria > Bacteroidota > Bacteroidia > Flavobacteriales > Flavobacteriaceae > Polaribacter. Next base: position 3,139 of record JALQYN010000046.1, on the reverse strand, counting down.
TTGGTAATTTCTTCCTTGATGATTTTTTTCATTATAACATGAGAATCAGATTTTTCTCCATACAATGCATCAATCTTCGTTTTAACTTCCGTCGCAGTTCCTTTAATGTCTTGTACAGTTTGAGTCTTTTCTCCGTTGATGTTATAAATAACTGTAACAGTTGCAGTTACTAAATCACCTTCACCTTTTTTCATTTCTACTTTAACTTCTTTAGAAGTATGCTCTCCAGTTTTTTCTGCAATAAATTTTGCATTTCCTTTAATTTCATGTTTAGCGCCATCTTTGTCAATCCAAACTTTTACGTTTACATCTGAATGATCTTTATCAGCAGAATGACCTCCTAAAATAGGAGCAACTACCAATCCAATTAAACAAGTTAATTTGATTAAGATATTCATTGATGGTCCAGATGTATCTTTAAAAGGATCTCCAACAGTATCTCCAGTTACAGCAGCTTTATGTGCTTCTGAACCTTTGTAAGTCATTTCTCCATTAATTTCTACACCAGCTTCAAAAGATTTCTTAGCGTTATCCCAAGCTCCACCAGCATTATTTTGGAAGATTGCCCAAAGCACACCAGAAACTGTTACACCAGCCATATAACCACCCAACATTTCAGCAATTGCTAAATTATTCATTCCAAAGATCATTGGAACAAAAGCAATCACTAATGGAAATCCGATAGTTAATAAACCTGGAAGCATCATTTCTTTCAAAGAAGCTTCTGTAGAAATAGCCACACATTTATCGTATTCTGGTTTTCCAGTTCCTTCCATAATTCCAGGAATATCTCTAAACTGACGACGCACTTCTTGTACCATTTCCATAGCAGCTTTTCCAACAGCATTCATTGCCAAAGCAGAGAATACAACAGGAACCATTCCACCCACAAATAACATGGCTAAAACAGGTGCCTTAAAAATATTGATTCCGTCAATTCCAGTAAACGTTACATAAGCAGCAAATAAAGCCAATGAAGTTAATGCTGCAGAAGCGATTGCAAAACCTTTTCCTGTAGCAGCAGTTGTGTTACCAACAGAATCTAAAATATCTGTACGTTCTCTAACGATTGGTTCTTGCTCACTCATTTCTGCAATTCCACCAGCATTATCAGAAATAGGTCCGAATGCATCAATTGCTAATTGCATTGCAGTTGTTGCCATCATTGCAGAAGCAGCTAAAGCTACTCCATAAAATCCTGCAAAAGCATATGATGCCCAAATTGCACCCGCAAATAATAATACAGAAGGGAATGTAGAAATCATTCCGGTAGCTAAACCAGCAATAATATTTGTTCCAGCTCCAGTAGAAGATTGTTGAACAATTTTTAAGATTGGAGATTTCCCTAATCCAGTATAATATTCAGTTACCGATGAGATAACTGCTCCTACAACTAATCCTACTAAAGTAGCATAGAAGACACTCATTCTAGAAACTTCTTGCAATCCTTCACCGAAGAATTCCATGTTCATCGTTTCTGGTAACATATAATAACATAATGCAAAACAAGAAATTGCAACTAAAACAATAGATGTCCAGTTACCAACATTTAAAGCTCCCATAACTTGAGCTTCTTTTGCATCATTACTTTTAATTTTTACAAGCATTGTACCGATAATAGAAATAATAATTCCTGCACCAGCAATTGCCATAGGTAATAAAATTGGTCCAATTCCGCCAAAAGCATCATTGATACTTCCTCCCATGTCTTTTATCACATAGTTTCCTAAAACCATTGCAGCTAATACGGTTGCTACATATGATCCAAATAAATCTGCTCCCATACCAGCAACATCACCAACATTGTCTCCAACGTTATCTGCAATTGTAGCAGGGTTTCTTGGATCATCTTCTGGAATACCAGCTTCTACTTTACCAACTAAATCTGCACCAACATCGGCAGCTTTTGTATAGATTCCACCACCAACTCTTGCAAACAATGCAATAGATTCAGCTCCTAATGAGAATCCAGCTAAGGTTTCCAAAACAATCGTCATGTCTGCAGTTGAGGTCCAAGCTCCATCCATAAAAAAGTTAAAGAAAATTATAAAAAATGCAGTCAACCCTAAAACAGCTAAACCTGCTACGCCTAACCCCATAACGGTACCACCTCCAAAAGAGATTTTTAAGGCATTTGGCAAACTAGTTCTTGCTGCTTGTGTTGTTCTAACATTTGTTTTTGTAGCAATTTTCATCCCTATGTTTCCTGCGAATGCAGAAAAAATAGCTCCAAAAATAAACGCAACTACGATTAGCCAGTGTGTAGTTGGCACAACAAATGATACAATCGTTAATAAAATACTTACGATTACTACAAATATTGCTAATAATTTATATTCAGCATTTAAAAAAGCGAGAGCTCCTTCGTAGATGTGGTCAGAAATTTCTTTCATTTTTCCATCACCTGCATCTTGTTTCATTACCCAAGATTTCTTGATTAACATATAAATTAATCCTAATGCAGCCAAAGCTATTGGCATGTAAATCATCATTGATCCCATATTTATTATTATTTTGATTAGTTTTTAACGGGCGTAAAGGTAACAAAATCAAACAGAACGAAAAAGCCTTACAAATAGATTGTAAGGCTTTTTCTTTTTTAGATATAAAATGATGATTTAAATAGTAAAATTTCCATTTTTTTTATGTTCGCTTGTTTCGTATCGATTGATGCACTTATCAACAATATCATAGGCTTCAGAGGCATCACCCCAACCGCCTACATCAACTTTTTTCTTTTCTAAATCTTTATATACTTGAAAAAAATGTGTGATTTCTTTTACTTGATGTGGATTCATATCAGACAAATCACTCAATTCATTCCAGATTGGATCAGAAACAGGTACACAAATAATTTTTTCATCGGGCCCCTTTTCATCTGCCATATGAAAAACACCAATAGGTTTTACTTCCATCACACACATTGGGAATGTTGGTTCTGAACCTAAAACCAATACATCCAAAGGATCACCGTCTAAAGCTAATGTTTCTGGAATAAATCCATAATCTGCTGGATACATCATAGAAGAAAATAACATTCTATCGAAACGAATTTTGTTCAATTCAAAATCGTATTCATATTTGTTTCTACTTCCTTTTGGTATTTCTATCAATACATCAAATGTTTTTCTTTCTTTTG
>JALQYN010000035.1 GCA_023254055.1 Polaribacter sp. | reverse complement strand
AAAAAGAAATATATCGAATTGAATTTGGAATTTACCATCCAAGATCATCATTACTTTGATTCTATTTACACAAAAGATCCAGACGGGCATACCGTTGAATTAACAACAATTAAAGTGAACGAGCAAGATTTTTACAAATAAGACCTACAGACTCAATTTTATTTTAAAAACAATCGTTGGTAGAATCTTTTATAGAACTGAGATGTAACACTCGAAAAATAAAATTTCCAATTCCTAAAAAACCATTTTAAACTAGTTCGTTTGTTTCTAAACTTATTTATCGATAACTTAGCTTGGTCTGTTATAAATTATTTCAGCATTTTCTACTAAGTCAAAATAACTTATTAATAATTCTAATAAAATGAAAAAACGTACTATCATTATTCAGTTTGTACTTGCTTATTTTTTTATAAGCAACTTTAACCTTCAGGCACAAAACACCGTGCTTCAAGAACTTGAAGAAATAGCCATTATTGATCAAAAAGTAATGATGCCAATGCGTGACGGTATTCGTTTAGCTACAGATATATACCGCCCTAAAACTGATAAAAAAGTACCAATTATTTTTTCTAAAACACCTTATAATTTTAATTCTTGGGGAGATGGAAAAGAAAGAACAGGTACTGCAAAAAGAGCTTTAGAAGCGGTTAAAAGAGGTTATGCTTATGTGGTTCAGAATGAGCGTGGTCGTTATTTTTCAGAAGGTGAATGGGATATTTTAGGCGCACCAACTACTGATGGTTTTGATGCATTTACTTGGATGAAAAATCAATCTTGGTCTAATGGTAAAATTGGAACTTTAGGTTGTTCTTCTACTGCCGAATGGCAAATGGCTGTTGCGGCTTTAGATCATCCGTCTCATGCAGCAATGGTGCCGCAGGGTTTTGGTGCAGGCGTTGGTAAAGTTGGTAAAATTATAGAACAAGGTAACTGGTATCGTGGAGGTGCTGAGCAAATGTTATTCTTTTCGTGGTTATATGGTGTAGAGCATGATAAATTTAAACCACGGATTCCAGCGGGTGCAACTCAGGAAGATTTAATTAGAATTTCCAGATTTTACGATTTGGCACCTGAAAATCCACCTGTAGACATGGCAAAAGCATTGAAACATTTACCTATTCAAGATATCCTAAAAAATATAAATGGTAAAAATGATATTTTTGATAAAATGATACGCCGTAAACCAAACAGCAAAGCTTGGTTTAATGGAGGTTTATATCATGATAATACGGAAATTGGTGTTCCAAGTTTTTGGTTTGCTTCCTGGTATGATGTCTCTATAACGCCGAATCTTGCTTTATTCAATCATGTTAGAAATAATTCTAAAAATGCTGAAATTAGAGACAATCAGTATTTGGTAATCGCACCAACACTTCATTGTGCATATACCAGAGCATCAGAAAACACCATTGTTGGTGAGCGCAGTGTTGGCGATGCTCGTCTTAATTACAACGAGCAAATATATTCTTGGTTTGATTTATGGTTAAAAGAAAAACAAAATGATTTTAAAGAGAAAACGCCAAGAGTACAGTATTATACTATGGGAAGTAACAAGTGGCAGGCATCAGAAAATTGGCCTCCAAAAAAAGCTAAATTAACCACCTATTATTTAAATAGTAATGGTAAAGCTAATAGCTCTTATGGAGATGGTAAATTAACTACAAAAAAACCTAAATCTGACAACCCAGATAGTTTCACTTATGATCCGATGAATCCAGTTCCTTCTTATGGAGGTAATGTATGTTGTACAGGAAATGCTATTAAAGGTGGCTCATTCAATCAACAACAAATGGAAGCTAGAAATGATATTTTGGTTTACACTACAGATGTTTTAAAAGAAGGTGTTGAAGTCTCTGGTTTTATTGAATCAACACTATATGTTTCTTCAGACGTAAAAGATACCGATTTTACAATTAAATTGATCGATGTTTATCCTGATGGGAAAGCGTATAATTTAGATGAAACCATTCAGCGTGTTAGATACAGAGAAGGTTATGACAAAGAAGTATTTATGGAAAAAGGAAAGGTTTATAAAGTCGATTTAACTCCTATGTCTACAAGTAACTACTTTAAAAAAGGACATCGTATACGTATTGAAATATCTAGTAGTAATTTCCCGCGTTTTGCACGTAATTTAAATACTGGAGGGAATAACTATGATGAAAAAGAAGGTGTAGTCGCGCATAATAAGGTGCACCACTCTTCAAAATATATGTCACAAATAAGGATTCCAATGGTTTTAAAATAGTACTAAAAAAGAAGATTAACATTTTTTAAAAAGGAAGAATTTCCTAATAACAATATTAAATCTCAGTGAAGCAAAAATAAAGTAATCGCTTTTTAAAAAGTTCTTTATTTATCTGCAATCATCACTGAGATTTATATTTAGTCTTTATATATCATTTACATTCAATATAAAATTTCTTCCTAAAATCTTATTTGTATAAAATACCAGAAACTCGTACATTTGCCAAATGCGTATAGATATTATTACAGTGTCTCCAGAATTGATTCAAAGTCCGTTTGACTATTCAATCATAAAGAGAGCAAGAGATAAAGGTTTGGTTGAAGTTCATTTTCATAATTTACGTGAATATGGCTTGGGGAATTACAAACAAATTGATGACACTCAATTTGGTGGTGGCGCCGGTATGGTCTTGATGCTAGAACCTATAGATACCTGCATCTCTAAGCTAAAATCTGAGCGAACTTACGATGAAATCATTTACATGACGCCAGATGCAAAAACCCTAAATCAGCAAACAGCAAATGCACTTTCTTTACAAGAAAATATCATCATTTTAACCGGACATTATAAAGGTGTAGATCAACGCGTGCGTGATTTATTTATAACCAAAGAAATTTCTATTGGCGATTATGTGTTGAGTGGTGGCGAATTGGCTGCTGCTGTTTTATGTGATGCTGTTATTAGATTAATTCCTGGAGTTTTGGGTGATGAAACCTCTGCATTAACGGATTCTTTTCAAGACAATTTGCTATCACCTCCAGTATATACGCGTCCGTCTGAATACAAAGGATTGAAAGTTCCCGAAGTATTATTATCCGGAAATTTTCCAAAAATTGATGCTTGGCGTTCAGAAAAATCATACGAGAGAACTCAGCAAATTAGACCAGATTTACTTGATGAATCCTCTTAGAGAGCTTTTACTAAACCCCAAAACGTTAAAACTCATTTTTTGAATACCATAAAAAGCATCATACAAAAAAATCCCGCATTAGCAGTTGTATTTGGGTTTCAAACTTTCCGTTTTCTACTATTGCCTTTTATGGGGTTGATGCCACAAGATGCTTATTATCATTTTTACGGAGAAAACTTATCGCTCTCGTATTTTGATCATCCAGGAATGATTGGCTACATGTTAAGAGGATTTACAGCAATTTTTGGTAAAACTGTTTTTGTTGTGAAGCTTGCAGATTTTATGATAACCTCCTTTACTTTATTCAGTTTTTACAAATTAGCAGGATTATTTTTATCAAAAAATAAAGCTTTACGAGCTTTGGTTTTAATCAGCTCAACCATCTGTGTTTCTATAGTATCGTTTAATTCTACTCCAGATGTTCCGTTGTTATTATTCTGGACTTTATCATTGATTAGCTTGTATAAAGCAATTTTTAATGAACAAAAAGGGCAATGGATTTTAGCAGGAATATTTATGGGATTGGCTTTTGACAGTAAGTATACCGCCCTGCTATTGCAAATAGGTTTATTGGGGTTTGTTGTATTTTCTAATCCATACAGAAAGCTATTAATTTCTCCTTGGTTATGGTTTTCATTGGTCATTTCTGTCTTGGTTACCTTTCCGGTTTGGTGGTGGAACTATCAAAATGAATTTGCTTCGTTTGCTTTTCAAGGATCAAACAGAACAGGAGAAATTTCAGAATTTAAAATTCACCCTGAATATTTTTTCGGTGCCATCGGACATCAATTACTGCTATTAATACCCGTTTTATTTGCTGTTTTCATCACTTTTACCTTTAAATATATAAAAAGAGCATTTCTTAAATTTAAACTTCCAAAGTCCAAAACGTTATTTCTACTTGCGTTTTTTGCCCCAACTTTTGTTGGATTTTTTATCATAACACCAATTTATTGGGTAAAATTAAATTGGATGATGCCTGCTTATATTACAGGAATTATAATAGCTGGGATGATTATGAGTAAGAAGTTGATAAAAGCTCAAATAATTACAGCTATTCTATTTCATATATTAATTGCCATACAAGTTTTATTTTATTTAGTTCCAATTAAAAGTGATGATACTTGGATTGGATGGAAAGAATTAGCTATTGAAACAAAAAAATTGCAAGAACAACATCCTAACACCTTTGTTTTTGCAAATGATGGTTATAAAACATCTGCTGTGTTAAATTTTTTTATGGACGAGAAAATATATGCACAAAACATCATTGGACTTCATGCATTGCATTTTGACTATGTAGGAGATGACTTATCATTATTAAACAACAAAGATGCTATTTTTTTAGATTCAGACACCGATTTCGATAACCTTGACAAGAAAGGAAAAATCCATCCAAGACTATCAACCTATTTTAAGAACATTATTGAATTAGAGCCAATTATCATAAAACGAAACGAAAAAGACGTTCGTAAGTTTTGGGTATTCTACTGCACTAATTATCAGTATAAAAAATAATTACCTGAATTCTTTTTTTTAGTAAAATATTTCATAAATTTGCAACCTCAAAATTAACCTCTGACGAAAAAATCGTGAAAGTTGGTTCTTGAAAAACCATAAATAAAATAAAAATGGAATCTTTAATAAAATTTGTACAAGACGAGTTTGTAACAAAAAACGAAAACCCAGAATTTTCTGCTGGTGATACTATTACAGTATACTACGAAATTAGAGAGGGAGATAAAGTTAGAACTCAGTTTTTTAGAGGAGTTGTAATTCAACGTAAAGGAACTGGATTGTCTGAAACTTTCACAATCAGAAAAATGTCTGGAACTGTTGGAGTTGAGCGTATTTTCCCTGTAAATTTACCTTCTATTCAGAAAATTGAAGTAAACAAAAGAGGAAAAGTAAGAAGAGCTCGTATCTTTTACTTTAGAGGCCTTACTGGTAAGAAAGCAAGAATTACTGAGAAAAGAAGATAATTCTCGTTTACCAAAACTATATAAAAAAAGCGTTGTGATTTTCACAACGCTTTTTTTAATGAACAAATGTTTATATAGTGTGTTGATATTATGTTGATTACTAATTAGTTAAAATTATTGCTTTTTTAAAAAGGTATACTATATTTGAAATGTAGAAACGAAGTAACATTCTATTTAATCGCAAGAACAAGCATAATGTTACATCGAAGAAACAATAAAGTAACGTTCTTTATCATCGTTTTTCATAAACAAAGTAAAAATGATTTACAGCAATGATAATTCATTTTTAGAGCTCGAGAAAAACCCTCTGTAAAAAGAGAATAAAACGGAAGTTCAAGATCTAAGCGTATGCAATGATTTCTTTACACTTGAAAAACACTTCGAGTTGTCAACATTGGTAACATCTATACAAAATGTGTAAATGGAACTAGACAATTCAACAACTGAAATAAAAGAAGTTAATTTTTTATTGAGGAATAGTTGTTCACAGGTTGAACAACTACTTGTAAAGCGTTGTAGGAATACAGCAGGATTAACGGAAAGTATTTCAAAGAAGCCATATCATAACAAGCAATTGTTGGATATGGCTTTTATTTTCAGTAACAAATTCTATTTTTACTCGATATTATTTATCAATTTCACATTTATTATACTGTATTATTAATAATTTGATAGAAATTTTCTCACCATTAATCACTAAATTTGCTGCTCTAAATAGAATACTAAAAAACACAAACAATGACAAAGACTGCTAAAATAATTTATACCAAAACTGATGAGGCTCCAGCTTTAGCAACCTATTCTTTTCTACCTATTGTAAAAGCATTTACAAAAGCATCTGGAATAGAAATTGTAACAAAAGATATTTCTTTAGCAGCAAGAATACTAGCCAATTTATCAGAGTATTTAACGGAAGATCAAAAGGTAAATGATGCCTTGGCAGAATTAGGAGATTTAGCAAAAACTCCTGAAGCTAATATTATAAAATTACCCAACATAAGTGCTTCTGTACCGCAATTAAAAGCAGCAATTAAAGAATTGCAAGACAGTGGATTTGCTATCCCAAATTATCCAGATGAAGTAATTACAGAAGAAGATAAAAAAGTACTGGCTTGTTATAATAAAGTAAAAGGATCTGCAGTTAATCCAGTTTTACGTGAAGGAAACTCTGACAGAAGAGCACCTAAAGCAGTTAAAAATTACGCGAAGAAAAACCCGCATTCTATGGGAGCATGGAGTTCAGATTCTAAAACTCATGTAGCAACCATGAGTGAAGGAGATTTTTTTCATAATGAAAAATCTGTAACCGTATCGCATGCAACAGATGTAAAGATAGAGCATATAGGCACTGATGGAAAAAGCACTATTTTAAAAGCTTCTACTCCACTGTTAGCTGGAGAAATTATTGATACAACAGTGATGAGTAAAAAAGCATTATTAGATTTCTTAGACGCAGAAATAAATGACGCCAAAGAGAAAAACGTGTTGTTTTCTTTACATATGAAGGCTACTATGATGAAAGTTTCAGATCCAATTATATTTGGACATGGCGTTCGTGTTTTCTTTAAAGAATTGTTCGAGAAATACGGAGATACTTTTAACAAAATTGGCGTAGATGTAAATAATGGATTTGGTAACTTAGTTAGCAAATTAGAAGAGTTACCTATTGATAAAAAAGCAGAAATTGAAGCTGATATTGCAGCTACTTTTAAGAATAGACCTGCTATTGCAATGGTAAATTCTGATAAAGGAATTACCAACCTACACGTTCCTAGTGATGTAATTATTGATGCTTCTATGCCTGCAATGATTCGTACTTCTGGACAAATGTGGAATGCAGCAGGAAAACAACAAGACACAAAGGCTGTAATCCCCGATAGTTCTTACGCAGGAATTTATGAAGCAACCATTGATTTTTGTAAAGAAAATGGAGCATTTGACCCTTCAACAATGGGAACTGTTTCAAATGTGGGTTTGATGGCGCAAAAAGCAGAAGAATATGGATCACATGATAAAACATTTGAAATAGAGTCAAACGGAATTGTACGTGTTGTAAATTCTGAAGGAATAACATTAATAGAACATACTGTAGAAGCAGGTGACATTTGGAGAATGTGTCAAGTTAAAGATGCTCCAATTCAAGATTGGGTTAAACTAGCTGTAAACAGAGCTAAAGCGACCAACACGCCAACCATTTTTTGGTTGGATAAAAATAGAGCTCATGATGCCGAGATTATAAAAAAAGTAAATAGCTATTTATCAAGTTATGACATAACTGGATTAGATATTCAAATCTTACCTCCTTTTGAAGCAACAAAATATACATTACAAAGAGTAAAAGACGGAAAAGACACTATTTCTGTTTCTGGAAATGTACTGCGTGATTATTTAACAGATTTATTTCCAATTTTAGAATTAGGTACTTCTGCAAAAATGTTATCGATTGTTCCTTTAATGAATGGTGGAGGATTGTTTGAAACAGGAGCTGGTGGATCCGCTCCAAAACATGTACAACAATTTTTAGAAGAAGGACATTTACGATGGGATTCTTTAGGTGAATTTTTAGCCCTAGCAGTTTCTTTAGAACATTTAGGAGAAAAAAATCAAAATGAAGAAGCGTTAGTCTTAGCTGAAACTTTAGATGATGCCACTGATAAATTTTTAGACAATAAAAAATCACCTTCTCGAAAGGTTGGAGAATTAGACAATAGAGGATCTCATTTTTATTTGGCAACCTATTGGGCTGAAGCATTGGCAAATCAGCATAAAAACAGCGCTCTCAAAAATAGATTTACAGCAATTGCAAATGAACTAAAAAGCAATGAAAATAAAATTATCAATGAGTTAAATGCTGCTCAAGGTCATGCTTTAAACATCAATGGTTACTATTATCCTAGTGAAGAATTAACGTCTAATGAAATGAGACCAAGTAGCACATTGAATTCAATTTTAGACAAATTTTAGAAAATATATGTATTATTTAAAAGCGATGTAAAATTACATCGCCTTTTTTATTTATTTTTGGTTCATGAGCTTCATTAAAACCACAGAACAAGATTCTAATTACAATCACTTAGAAAAAATGAGCGCTTTGGAATTGATACAAAATATCAATAAAGAAGATAAAACAGTTGCTTTAGCTGTTGAAAAAGTGATTCCAGAAATAACAGCTTTAACTTCACTAATTACAGAGAAACTAAAGAGTGGTGGCCGGTTATTTTATTTAGGCGCAGGCACAAGTGGTCGATTAGGTATATTAGACGCTTCTGAATGTCCACCAACATTTGGCGTTCCACATGAATTGGTTATTGGGATAATTGCTGGTGGTGACACCGCTATAAGAAAAGCGGTTGAAAACGCAGAAGATTCTACAACTCAAGGATGGATAGATTTACAGCAACATCACATATCTGAAAAAGATGTAGTTGTTGGAATAGCTGCATCTGGTACTACACCATATGTAATCGCTGCATTAGAAGCTTGCAACAAACAACATATTGTTACAGGCTGTATCACTTGTAACAAAAACAGCCCCTTGTCAAAGGTTGCTAAGTTTCCTATTGAAGTAATTGTTGGTCCAGAATTCGTAACTGGAAGTTCAAGAATGAAAGCTGGTACAGCACAAAAAATGGTCCTAAATATGCTAACAACAGCTACAATGATATCACTCGGAAAAATAAAAGGCAATAAAATGGTGGATATGCAACTATCTAATGATAAACTAGTGAATCGAGGAATTGATATGTTAGCAAATGAGCTTAATATCGACAAAAGAACTGCTTCAAAATTATTAGATAAATATAAGAATGTTAGAACCGCAATTTTAAACCATCAAAATGAGCATTAATACAGATTTATTTAGCAAAGGAATAAAGCAATTACTCCTTTTAATTTTACTGCTAATAGTTTCACCCATTTCCTTAAACATTGCCTTTAAAGCCTTAAACAAAATGGAAGACACTATGTGGCTTGCCTATTTAATTCTAGCCATTGCAATAATCGTATCTATTTTCACCATTATATTGGCTTTTAAAACATTTAAAACCTTTTTAGACGGATTGTTTAATAAAAAATAATTGAGCTCTAAAAAACACATACATAAGTTATTGAAATGGGAATATTGGCCAACGTTAATGTTTTACGTTCCAAATATACCCTTTGCTTTATACCACGCTTTAAAAGCAAAAAATTTGGTTTTTTACACAGCTGTTAACCCAACAATAGAAAACTCTGGAATTGGAACAGAATCCAAATTTAAAACCATGCAATTGATTCCAGAGAAATATTTGCCGATAACCATTTTTCATAAAGCAAATTCAGATTGCACAGAAACCATTAATAAAATCAAACAAAGCAGTATATCTTATCCTTTAATTGCAAAACCCGATGTAGGCTTTAGAGGTCTACTGGTTAAGAAAATTACATCAGAAAATGAGTTGAGAAACTATCTAGAAAAATATCCTATAGATATTTTAATTCAAGAATTTTTAACTGAACAAAATGAATGTGGAATTTTCTATCTTCGGTTTCCAGATAACCAATCCGGGAAAATAACTTCTATAACTCTTAAAGAATTCTTACATGTTGTTGGTGATGGAAAACACACGTTGAAAGAGCTTATTGTTTTAGATAATCGAGCGAAAAACTACTTGGAAATTATTAAAAACAATGCTCACATTTCTTTTAATACTATTTTTAAAAATGGTGAAAGAGTTCAACTTTCAGATATTGGAAATCATTCTAAAGGGACTCAATTTATTAATGGAAATCATTTAATTTCAAAAAAACTAGAAGAAACCATTACTCTTTTAAACAAACAAGTCAATGGTTGGTTTTACGGCAGAATAGATATTAAATACAACTCCTTTGAAGAGTTAGAAAATGGAAAATTTAAGATTTTAGAACTCAACGGAATTTTAGCAGAACCAACCCATATTTACGATGCGACTAAAACAAGCTATCTACAAGCTTTAAGAGAAATGCGTGTACATTGGAAACAACTATATAAAATTGCTAGGATAAATCACGATCAAAAAAAGGTTCCGTATCGTTCTACAACAGCATTATTAAAAGATGTTTATAGATTAAAAAAATACACCAATAGCATTTCTAAACTCAATAGAGAAAACTAATATTTTTAATGCTTTTTTAATTGAATGACAGATAATTATATACTGTTTCCATTAATAAAGGTTTATTTTTTTGTACTTTAGAAATGTTTAACAAACCTATAATTTTCTATGAGTCTATTTAAAGTAACAATTCCTAAATTACTCTTTATACTTTCTGTTTTCAACTTCAATACTAATTTAGAATTTACAAATACAATTTATTCTGAAAATATTAGCACTAAAATTACAATAGTAAAAAACAAATCTGATTACACAATACAGGGAAAAACTATTGACAATAAAACAGGTCAAGCCATTCCATTTTGTAGTATAACATTAAGCAAAACGCTAAGAGGAACTTCAAGTAACGAATTAGGGGAGTTTGAAATAAAAGTAACTGCTTTGCCCGCAACTTTAGTGTTTACTCATGTAAATTACGAAAAACAAACAATCACAATTAAAGGCAACTCTATATTAAATGTAAAACTTACACCATTAGTTTTTGAATTGGAAGAAGTGTCTATTTCAAATAAAAAAGATTTTTATGCATTTGAACTTGCAAAAAAAGCATTTAGGAAGGCAGATGTAGACAGAAAAAATAGAAAATATGGAAAAGCGTATTATCGTCAAAAGTCTAAAAACGGAAATCAATACTCAGAATTTTCTGAAATTATATACGACATCAATTACTCAAGCGAAGGGATACATGAATGGGATATTTTAGAAGGCAGATATGCAATTAAAGGAGGTACTGTAAATAATAGAAATTACACATTATTATCAAGAATTTTAAAATCATTTCAGCAAAATTCTGAAGATTTAATTTTTCCTTTACGAGACAATATAGATCATTTTTACAATGTTAAAATAATAGAAAAAACAACTACTAAAAATGGCACAATTGTCTTATTAGATTTTAGACCTTATGAAAAAATTAAATCTCCAATTCTTGAAGCTGAAGCGTATATTAATGCTACAACAAACGAGCTTTTAAAATTAAAAGCAACCTTAAATCATGATGATTTTAAAGCTGTGAATTTTAAAGAAAAAAGCGCCTCTAAAAAAGGATATAAATTAAGCTATGAAATGGCTTTTAAAAAAGACAGTGTATTTGATTTGGTTATGGATTACATGAAAGTAGATCAAGAGTTTGATTATTATAAAAACGATAGTCTAATTACACATGTATCTTCAACATCTAACCTTTCTTTTTTTGAATATTATAATCCTGAAAGTAGAAAAACACTTGGAAGACAATTTAAAAACGATAAAAGTGATTGGCAAAAACTAAATGCCATCGGTTATAATCAGGAATTTTGGAAAGAAAATGCCATTGTAAAAAGAACACCCATTGAAAATGATATTATCAATTCATTTGAAAAAAACAATGCTTTCGAGTCTATATTTTTTAATAGTAGAGAGCAAATTGCGTTAACTCAATCTAATATTTCTAATGATGTTTTTATTCAAGAATTAGAAAAAAACATCATCAATTACAACTCCTACAAACCTGTTGAAAAGGTATATCTACACACCGACAAAGATTTGTTAACAGAAAATGAAAACCTATGGTTTAGTGCTTACGTTACTTTAGGTACCAAACACCATTATTCTTTTGCTAGTAAAGTTTTATATATTGATTTCATCAGCCCTAGAGGAGAAATAGTTAAAACACAAACAATTCCGCTAGTAGAAGGCAGAGGAAAAGGAAGCTTAAAAGTTCCTAAAAATAGTACTTCTGGTGAATATCAAATAAGAGCTTATACAAAGTGGATGCAAAATTTTGATGCAGCATTCTTCTTCAAAAAAACAGTAAAAGTAGCAGCTAAGACTAGTACAAATATTACTTTAAACAACAATGATATTGATTTGCAATTTTTCCCTGAAGGAGGAACAATGATCGCTGGATTAAATGGCAGAGTTGCTTTTAAAGCTTTAGGAAAAGATGGATTGGGAAAAGAAGTGAAAGGAAAAATAATAGATTCAAATAATGAGTTTATTGCTAATTTTAAATCTATAGAACAGGGTGCAGGTGTCTTTAATTTTACTCCAAAACTTGGTGAAACCTATACGGCTATTTTAGAAAACAATACAAGGTATAAACTTCCGAAACCTGAAAATATTGGATACAGCTTTCTTGTAAGCAATATTGATAATAGGAACATCAAAGTAAAAGTTCAAGCTACAGAGAACTTAAGAGGAAAGAAATTTTATGTAATTGGACATATTCATAATGAAAAATATTATCAAGGTAGGTTTGAATTTGGTGGTAAATTATTAGTTGATTTTGAAATCCCTAAAAACAAACTTCCTACAGGTGTTTTTAAATTAACCTTATTTAGTGAAGATGGAATCCCTATGGCCGAAAGAGCCATTTTTAACAATAGCAATAATGAGCTAAAAATTTCTGCTAAAATTGATAGTTCTAATACCGCTCCAAAAGATAAAATCAAAGTTGATGTCGAAGTAAAAGACAGCAGAAATTGGCCTGTTGCTACTGGAGTTTCAGTTGCAATTACTGATGCAGATAAATTTTCTAAACATGAAAACAGTAGTACTATTTTATCACAATTATATTTAGAATCAGATCTAAAAGGCTACATAGAAAACCCTTCTTTATTTTTTAACAACAGTAACAGGGCAACAAAGTTTCGTTTAGAATTGGTCATGCTAACACATGGATGGAGAAAAATTAATTGGCAAAATATTAAAAATGATGCGTATGTAAAATTCAATAAACATCAATTTGAACAAGGAATTAAAGTCTCTGGTGTTGCTTCAAAAGCTAGTAAACCACTTAGTAATAAAAAAATTAAAATGGTAGCCATATCAGAAAATGAATATGCTACATATACTAGTGTAACAAATACTAAAGGAGAGTTTACCATAGAGAATTTCAACAACATTGGAGAAACAAAAATTAACTTCAATGAAATTACAAGCGATGGTAAATCAAATGAAATAGATGTGGTTATAAACACTATAAACACCAAAGAAAAGGCCTCAAGTAACTATAAACGTTTTACAAATACTATTAGTGAAACCGATTTAGAATATTCAAAACTCACTTCTTTAAATTTGGTAAATGATTCATTACATAAAAACAGCGTTTTATTAAATGAAGTAAAAATTAAAAACGTAAAAACCTACGAAAAGAAAGACATTACAAGTTTCGACAGAGATAATATGTCTGGTTATAATATGGTTGCCGATCATACAATTGACGTAAATGACTCAAAAAAAGTTATTTCAGGAGAACATATGCTCAATTTATTAGCAGATATTCCTGGATTAGAATACATACAAAATAGAATACACATAAGAAGAAATCCTAAACCTGCATTATGGTTAATAGACGGAATGGAAATATTAGAATTACCTTATAATTATGAATTTGGTAATATTGAAAAAATAGAAGTCTTAAAAAGTGTTGCAAGTACGGCCGTTTATGGTCCAAGGGGAGCTAATGGGGTAATCATCTTTAAAACTAAAACTGCAAAATTAAACGATGCTAAAATTAATTTTACACCAAAACAGACTATTAACGGGCATTCGAAATATACTGAGTTTTACAATCCTAAATTCGAAACAAAAATAGAAACAAAACCTTATAACGAGTTTAAAACTACACTCTATTGGAATCCACTATTATTTACAGATAATGAAGGAAAAGCCTCCTTATATTTTAATAAACCAACAGATGCTAAAAATATTCAAATTGTGATTGAAGGTTTATCAAAGTATGGAAATCCAGGTGTTTTATTGCAAAATTTAGAAGAATAATAACCACACAAGCCTTATTACAATCTAACTTACATTTTAATCCATTTTAGTTTTTGGCACGTTCTTTGAAAAATACTTTTCAACGAGGAAGCTGAAAACCGAAAAGAGTAGGCAAAAATTTAAAACCTAGAAATTATGAAAAGAGGATTACTATTATTGTTAGGATTACTGTCTTTTGCAACTATTAATGCAAACGATTTTACTACGTCCGCTAAGAAAACAACGAATCCAAATCGATATGAAGAAGCTATAACTTTTGTTGAAAAGGGAATTCAGTTTCATGTGTTTTTAAATGGAGATTTCGAGTTTAATCGTTTAGGGAGAAACTCAAACTACTATAACTATAACGGCAGAATGTATCGTAATAATACCCTCAGAATAGCGAGAGATTATAAGGGAAGAATAAAAAGTATTGATAGAATTTTTATCCGTTATGATTATAGAGGAAATGTTACGAGAATTGGAAACATTAGATTGTATTACAAAAGAGGATTACTTGCTCGTGTTGGAGATTTAAAAATTTCTTACAATAATTGGGGAGAACCTTATTTTTACGGAAATGTAAATAATTATTCTGATTATGATACTGATTTTCATTTCTCTATAAACATTGGACCAATTTTTAATTATAATGATCGTTTCTTTTACAATAGAAGTTTTAACAACAACTACAAAAAATACAGAGAAGACAAAAACTATTATTATTACAGAGCAAATCCGCATGCTAAAGTAGATAAGAGAAATCAAATAATTAAAAGAAGAAAATCTACCGTAACTACTAGAGAAAATAAAAACAATTCAAAAAGAAAGATAGCTCCTAAAGTTAAACAACGGGTTAAAAAGGAGACTATAAAAAAAAGAACTAATAAAGTGTATGAAAAAAGAAGGAGTTAATACCACAAAAAAAATCCCGCTTAATAGCGGGATTTTTAATTTATAAGGCTATTTATTTCTTACTAAAAGTATAGCTAAAACCTACCATAAACATAGAAGTGTTCATCTCATACGAAACATTCCTTCCTGGAATTGCTCCATAAGGATTACTAGCACTAGCAAACATCGGATTTAATAATTGTCCAGATGTTTTACCATCACTTGTTCCATAATGATATACACCATCTAAGGTAAATGCATCATTAAAAATATAGCTAAACCCAAATTGGTATGCATTTTTTATGACAGCTGTTGCAGGAACATTAAAAAATGCTACCTCACTTTTAATCGGATTTGAACTATAGGTATATCCTATACGTAAAGGCATTTTTTCAAAACCTTTGTATTGCAAACCTGCAGAAATAATTGAAATATTTTTCCATCCAAAACCAGCTACAGAAGCAGTATTCGTCCACCCTGTTTTAGCAAATCCATCTGTGTTTTCATAATCAACACTTCTGTAATCAAGAGCCAAGTCAAAATTATTTTTTGAGTACCCTACACCAACAGAAAAGATTGCTGGATAATCCATTTTAAAACTATTTGTACCTGTACTTGCATCTAAATACGTGTTTTTGAATTCAAATTTGCTGAATTTCTGAGTTGTTTTATAAGACATACCCAATTTTAACCCATTTTGTGTGTCATAAAAAACACCAAACTGTGCACCAAATCCTGTAGCAGAAGCTTTATCTGTTGATGGATATCCTGCTGCTGATGGATTTGCAGTTGGATTAGGCATCAATTGTAAAGCCGAATAATTAAATGTTGGTTCGATACCCACAGATAATTTTTCTGAAATTTCATACGCCCAAGTAAATCCTACTTGCAATAACATATAATCTGATTCTATTTTACCAAAACCACCCATACTTTGTGGCATGTTTATCGGATTGGAAGTACTTTGAGGAAATGTAACTCCAAATCCACTAATACCAAATGCTGAAACTCCAAACGTATGTTTGCTATCTTCTTTACCCCAAACCATAGCAATTGCTGGCATTGGAGACAAGCCTCTATCATCTTCTGTAGTACCAGAAAAGAAATTTCCTGTTGGCTGTCCTAGATTATTAAATTCTGGAACTGTAGAATATAATTTTGGTGAAGATGAAAATAATCCAATATCAAACTTAAATATTTTACTATCGAAAGTTGAAATTGACGCTGGGTTCCATTGCAAAGCACCAGATATATCTAAAGGTTGTGCTGTAGATGCTCCACCCATAGACATGTTTACTGCTCCTACACCTTGCATAACGTGACCTGCTTGCCCATACATTAGTGTTGAAAGCATTAGAAAAGCAAGTTTAAAAAAGTTTTTTTTCATGATTATTATTGTTACTTGATTAATAATACTGTAAAGTTACTAATAGCATTACAGTACTATTATGATAATAATCATGTTCTATTGATAAATAAAAAAACTTAAAAGTCTTATCTAATCAATTTCTTGTATTTAATACGTTTCGGTATCATATCTCCTCCTAAACGTTTCTTTTTATTCTCTTCGTACTCTGTAAAAGATCCTTCAAAGAAATACACCTGGCTTTCACCTTCAAAAGCCAAAATATGCGTACAAACTCTATCTAAAAACCAACGATCGTGACTAATTACAACAGCACAACCTGCAAAGTTTTCAAGACCTTCTTCTAAAGCTCGTAAGGTATTTACATCTAAATCATTTGTAGGCTCATCTAACAACAAAACATTTCCTTCTTCTTTCAATGTCATTGCTAAATGCAGTCTGTTTCTTTCTCCTCCAGAAAGCATAGAAACTTTTTTATTTTGTTCACTTCCAGCAAAATTAAAACGACTTAAATAGGCTCTAGAATTCACTTGTTTTCCCCCCATCATCACCAATTCTTGTCCGTCTGAAAAGTTTTCCCAAATAGATTTATCAGCATCTATATTTGAATGACTTTGATCTACATAGGCAATTTTTGCAGTTTCCCCTACTTTAAAACTTCCTTTATCCGGAGTTTCTTCTCCCATGATCATTTTAAAAATAGTAGTCTTCCCTGCTCCATTTGGACCGATAATTCCTACAATACCAGCTTGCGGTAAACTAAATTCTAAATTTTCATATAACAATTTATCATCAAAAGCCTTAGAAACTCCAGTAGCTTCAATCACATTAGTTCCTAAACGAGGGCCATTCGGAATGTAAATTTCCAACTTCTCATCCATTTGCTTTTGATCTTGACTCATCAATTTATCGTAATTCTTCAAACGCGCTTTTTGTTTTGTTTGACGACCTTTTGCACCTTGACGAACCCATTCTAATTCTCGCTCTAATGTTTTCTGACGTTTAGAAGCTGTTTTACTTTCTTGCGCTAATCGTTTTGATTTTTGATCTAACCAAGAAGAGTAGTTTCCTTTCCAAGGAATTCCTTCTCCTCTATCCAATTCTAAAATCCAACCAGCAATATTGTCTAAGAAGTATCTATCGTGTGTTACGGCAATCACCGTTCCTTTATATTGTGCCAAATGATGTTCTAACCAATGTACAGATTCTGCATCCAAGTGGTTTGTTGGCTCATCTAATAATAAAATTTCTGGTTCTTGTAATAGTAATCTACACAAAGCTACTCTACGTCTTTCTCCTCCAGACAATACAGAAATTAATTTATCTGGTTCTGGTGTACGCAACGCATCCATTGCAATTTCTAGTTTGGTATCTAATTCCCAAGCATTTGAAGCATCAATTTTATCTTGCAGTTCTGCTTGTTGATTCATCAACTTTTCCATTTTTTCTGGATCAGAATACACTTCTTCCAGACCAAACATATCGTTAATTTTATTGTATTCATCTAAAATCGCTACAGTTTCTGCAACACCTTCTTTTACAATTTCTATGACTGTTTTTGTTTCATCTAATTCAGGTTCTTGTTCTAAATACCCAACATGATATCCTGGAGAAAAAACTACATCCCCTTGATAATTTTTTTCCTTCCCTGCTATGATTCTTAAAAGTGTTGATTTACCAGAACCATTTAAACCTAATATTCCGATTTTGGCTCCGTAGAAGAAACTTAAATAAATATCTTTTAATACTTGTTTATTTGTGCTTTGATAGGTTTTAGAAACCTTATTCATCGAAAAGATGACTTTCTTATCGTCTGACATTTTTATTTTTTTTTAAAAAATTATTCTTGGATTTTGTAACCGAAAACTGCTACTAAGAACTGTAAACTTAATTTACACTCTTCCTTTAAGTGCATTAAACACCCATGCTATTGCAAAAAAACCGATTCCAACTGCTGCAAAACCCCAACCTGCAACATCGTCATATCTAAAAGCTCCAAGAGCAATCAAACCCAGTCCTACAAAAATCATAATAAAAGTAGCCCAAGCTAATACGGTATTTTTATTCATTGCCATAATCATTCTGTTTTAATAGTTGAAAGGCAAATATCGTAATTATTTGTGGATAATAACAGTTAGATATGAATGAGTTTTATATTTCTGCCGCTAATCTACAACCTTGACTGATGGCTCTTTTTGCATCTAACTCTGCAGCAATATCAGCTCCACCTATTAGGTGAACTTTTATATTGGCATCTTGCAAAGGAGAAAATAACTCTTTAAACGGAACCTGACCTGCACAAATTACTATAGTGTCTACTTCTAATGTTTTAGCTTCACCATTTTGGATATAATGCAAACCTACATCATCTATTTTAGTGTATTCTACTCTATTGATAAACTGTACATTTTTCTTTTTTAAGGTAGAACGATGAATCCAACCTGTCGTTTTTCCTAAGTTACCACCAAACTTTCCTTTACTGCGTTTGAACATAAATATTTCTCTAGGAGAAGGTTCAAATTCTGGTTCTATGTTTTCAGTTCCACTTCGTGCTGTTAATGTTTTATCAATTCCCCATTCTTTTAACCAAGCATCAATGTTTAGAGAAGTACTTTCTCCTTCATGAGCTAAATATTCAGAAACGTCAAAACCAATTCCACCAGCACCAATAACTGCAACACGTTTACCAACAGGCTTTTTATACTTTAAAACATCTAAATAATTCAGCACTTTTTTATGTTCGATTCCATTAATATTTGGCATTCTAGGTTTAATACCTGTTGCCAAAATTATTTCATCAAAATTCCCTTTGATTAAATCTTCTGAAGTAACTCTTGTATTTAATTTCTGGGTAACATTATGTAGCTCTAATTGTTTTTTAAAATACCGAATAGTTTCGAAAAATTCTTCTTTACCTGGGATTTGTTTAGCTATATTAAATTGTCCACCTATTTCAGATTCAGCATCAAAGAGCGTAACTTTATGTCCTCTTTGTGCTGCAACTGCAGCAGCAGAAATTCCCGCAGGACCAGCACCAACAATGGCGATGTTTTTTATATTGTTAGTAGGTAAATAATTCAGTTCTGTTTCATGACAGGCTCTTGGATTTACCAAACAACTTGCCACTTTTTGCTGAAAAACATGATCTAAACAGGCTTGATTACATCCAATACAGGTATTTATTTCATCTTCTCGTTCTTGTTCAGCTTTATTTACCCATTCTGGATCAGCTAAAAAAGGACGTGCCATAGAAATCATATCTGCATCACCATTTGCCAAAACTTCTTCAGCAATTTCAGGCATATTTATTCTATTAGTGGTTACCAAAGGAATTGAAACTTCTTTCTTCATTTTTTTTGTAACCCAAGTAAATGCTGCTCTTGGAACAGAAGTTGCAATGGTTGGAATTCTAGCTTCGTGCCAACCAATTCCTGTATTAATTATAGTAGCTCCAGCTTTTTCAATTTCTTTAGCCAACTGAACAATCTCTTCCCAATCACTTCCATTTTCTACCAAGTCTAACATCGAAAGTCTAAAAATGATGATGTATTCTTTTCCAACTGCTTCTCTGGTTTGCTTGACCAATTCTATTGGGAAACGCATTCTATTTTCATAATCCCCTCCCCATTGATCAGTTCTTTTATTGGTTCTTTTTGCAATGAATTGATTGATTAAATACCCTTCTGAGCCCATAATTTCTACTCCATCATACCCTGCAATCTTTGATAATTTTGCACTATTGACAAAATCTTTAATTGTTTTTTTAATACCCGATTCCGTTAACTGAAATGGTTTGAAGGGCGAAATCGGAGCTTTAATATTAGATGGCGCAACACTAAAAGGATGATATCCGTAGCGCCCAGAATGCAATATTTGCATGCATATTTTACCACCATGTTTATGAACTTCTTTTGTAATTAACTTATGACTTTCTGCATGTTTCTTCGTAGACATTCTTGCAGAAAAAGGAGCTGTCCAACCTTGTCTGTTAGGAGCAATTCCTCCTGTTACAATTAACCCAACACCACCTTTTGCTCTTTCTCCATAATAGGCTGCAATTCTTTCTATTCCGTTTTTCTCCTCCTCTAAACCTGTATGCATTGACCCCATTAGAATTCTATTTTTTAAGGTTGTAAACCCTAAATCTAATGGCTCAAAAATGTGCTTGTATTTTGTCATAAGTTTCATAATTTATTATGCGCGCATAACAGTTAAGCAAGGTAAGTTATATTTATGAAAAGAAAAAACCAAAGAAATGATACTTTGGCTTAAAAATTTTTGAGTTTCTAATCTAAAAGCGGGACATCAATAATTAATAATTTACTGTCTTTGGTTGCATTTATAGATACGTCTTCTGTTTCAGAAATTCCAATGGCGTCTCTTTTTTGTAGCGTTTCATTTGAAACAACTACTTCTCCTTGAATCAAGAAAAAATAAGCAGCATTTTTAAATTGATATTCAGTCTTAAATCCTTTTTCAAGATCTATCATAGAAATATATGCTTGTTGATTTATAGGCAAAGAACCATCTATATACTTATTTTTGGGCGAAACTAAAACCTGAAATTTGTTTTTCCTTCCTTCTTCTTCAAACTTTTTTTGATTGTAATAAGGTGTCACGTTCTCTTGCTCTGGAAGGATCCAAAGTTGTAAAAAATTTACTGCATCTGTTGTACTATCATTAAATTCTGAATGTGTTAAACCTGTTCCTGCACTCATTACTTGCACTTCACCAACTTCTATCGAGCGTTTATTATCCATACTATCTTTGTGTGAAAGTGCCCCAGATATTGGAATAGAAATAATTTCCATGTTTCTATGAGGATGCGTGCCAAAACCCATTTTAGGTTGTACAACATCATCGTTTAAAACCCGTAACATCCCAAAATTCATTCTTTCAGGATTGTAATAATTTGCAAAACTAAAGGTGTGATTGGATTTTAACCAACCATGATCTGCATATCCTCTAGTAGCTGCTTTATGAATAATTTTTTTCATTTTTAAAGGCTTTTTTAATTTGTTAATACAAATACCCCATTTTTCCTTGCTGATAATCACGCATTGCTTCTAATATTTCTGTTTGTGTATTCATTACATAAGGTCCATATTGAGTGATTTTTTCTTCAATAGGCTCACCAGAAATAACAATCAACTTACTTTGTTTTAATACATCTAGTTTAATTGTATTTCCATCCGTATTAAAAATCACCATTTGAAACACTCCTTTATTCAATGTTTTAGAATCATTCACCATCACTTCACCATCTAATAAATAGACACAACTTTGATGAGTAGTAGGAATGTCGATTTCTATATTTCCTTCTCCTGTTGCTTCAATCATAAAAACATTCACTTCCGTTTGTGTTTTA
>JALQYN010000013.1 GCA_023254055.1 Polaribacter sp. | reverse complement strand
ACTTCAATAAACAAATCATCTACAACAATTGTAGAATCTCCTGAATTAATTTTTGAAATATCTGATGTTGGAATGTATGTGGAAAGTGATTTATTCACTAAATAAAACAAACTATCAATTGACTTTTGAAAATTGATATTTTGATCATCAAGAATTGTAATATGGTAGGTTGTTCCAAAAACAAATCCCTCATATTTAATTGTTTGTGTTTCTTTTTCTGCAGAACACGAAAATAAAATAACTGCTAAAAACAGTAAAAAAGTCTTTTTCATTCCTAAAAACTAAATAAAAACAAAGGTACATTATAAAATACTCATAAAGTCATCATAAAAAGTTGTTAATCTCACTATAATTAGAATCTATTTTATAAATTTGTTCAACAAATAATTTTTTAAGAAAAATGAAAAAAATACTACTTTCCTTAGCCGTTGTTTTTTTACTAGGTTCTTGTGTATCTAAAAAAGAATATACAGCGTTAGAAGCAACACATCAAAAAACAAAAGACGAATTACTTGCTGTAAAAGCTAATTTAACAAAATGTTTAATAGAAACAGAAAAAAATCAAACTCTTTCTTCATCTTATAAATCTAAAATTACTGATTTAGAAACTACAGTACAAGAGTTACAAAAAGACAAAAGAAAAACGTTAGAGTTTGTAGACAACCTAACGGTACTTACAAAAGGAGCTAACGACAACATCAAAGAAACGTTAATCCAATTGAGCAAGAAAGACCAATACATTAAGTATATTAGAAAAGCAATGACAAAGAAAGATTCATTAAATCTTGCTGTTGCATTTCACTTAAAGAAAGAATTAAAAGAAGGTTTGGATGATGAAGATATTGAAATTAACGTTGAAAAAACAGTTGTTTTCATTTCTATTTCTGACAAATTATTGTTTAAAAGCGGAAGCTACAATGTAACCGAGAAAGCTTACAAAGTTTTAGAAAAAGTTGCAACTGTTGTAAACGGGCAGCCTGATATGGATGTAATGATTGAAGGTCATACAGATTCTAAATCTATAAAAACAGAATTCTTACAAGACAACTGGGATTTATCTGCAAAAAGAGCAACCTCTATTGCTAGAATCTTACAAAACAAATTTAAAGTTACTCCAGGTAGATTAATTGCTGCTGGTAGATCTAGTTATGTACCTTTAGTTCCTAACGATACCGAAGCAAATATGGCTAAAAACAGAAGAACAAAAATTATCATCATGCCTAGATTAGATCAATTCTTTGATTTATTAGAAGAAAAAGCTGAGTAATTTTTTACTATATATTTTAAAAAGCCCGTTTCATTGAAGCGGGCTTTTTTGTATTAGATGCTTTAAATACTAAAGAAAGGACTAACTTTGCTTTACTGTTTTTTAATTGAATATGGGATATCATCCACTCAACTTGGTTCTTAGATTTATTCTTGAAGTTTGTGCCTTAATGGCTGTTGGATTTTGGGGTTTGAATCAAACAGACAATTCTCTAAAATTTGTTTTAGCGATAGGTCTTCCAATTATTTTAGCTGTTATCTGGGGCGTGTTCGCCGTTCCAAATGATAAAAGTCGCTCTGGAAAAGCTCCTGTTCCAACTCCAGGAATCTTAAGGTTAGCTCTAGAACTCGTAATCTTTGTTTTTGCTACTTGGTGTTTATATAGCTTAGGTTATCACCAACTTTATATTGTTTTTGGTGTAGTAATAGCAATCCATTATATTTTATCCTATGATAGAATTGCTTGGTTGCTCTCAAAATAAACCTACTCTAGAATTTTTATAAAATCTTCAAAGGCTACATAATACGGTTGGTCTTTAAACACAGGATTGTCTACACTTTCTGCATTGGCAATACCAACTCCGGCAAACCAAACCTTGGCATTTTGTTTTTTTGCATGTTCTTTAAAGGTTTCCATCCATAACACATCATATTCTTCTGGATTTTGAATATTATTGGTGGTTTTTACCAATACAAAAATGGTAGGTTCGCCTTTTTTAAACAATACAAATTGAGGGTGTTTTTTTAATTGACTATTCACTGCAACAAACTCATAACCCATTTCTTGGAGTTTTTTCCCTACAAGGTTCATTCCTAAATTATGCAATTCTTGTGCTGTTAAAACCTGCATTGCTATTTTTTATTTCGCTTGTTGTAATTTTTATCGCCTCGAGTTTTTGGCTTCTTGTATTTCTTAGCAATTTCTCTTCGGTAAGAACCACCTTGATTGGTTTTACTGTTTTTTTCACTTTTTTCATGAAAAGCTGGTCCAGGAACATATTCTAAACCAGACCTGTTTTTAGAACGCCCTATATCTTCTCTAGGTCTTTCATCTTCAGTTAAGATCTCTGAAATTTCAATTTCTTCTGGCAATGCTATTTTAGGAATTTGAATTCCCATTAATTCTTCAATAGCCTCTTTATTTTCTTGTTCTTTTTGAGTGGAAAACAAAATGGATTGTCCTTCTTTTTCTGCCCTACCTGTTCTACCAATTCTATGCATATAGTTTTCTGGAAAACTAGGAGTATCAAAATTGATAACATGACTTACGCCATCAAAATCTAACCCACGAGCCATTACATCTGTAGCAACTAAAATTCTGTTTTTTCCTTCATCAAACTGACGAATAGAACGTATTCTATAATTTTGTGTTTTGTTAGAATGAATCAAGCAAATCTCTTCTGCAAAAGATTCATCTAAAGAATTAAACAACAAATCTGCAGTTCTCTTAAAGGCAACAAAAACCAATACCTTGGTAAAGGTTTCTTTATCTTTTAAAAAATGATTTAGCAAATTGACTTTGGTAAAGAAATTAGGAACATCATAACATTGTTGTGCTATATTATCTAAGGGTGTTCCACTAACTGCAATAGAAATTTTTTCTGGCGATTTAAAGAAATCTTGGATCAACTCGTCTACATCTTCTGTCATGGTTGCAGAAAACATAATGTTTTGTCTGCGTTCTGGCAAAACATCAAATATGTTTAACAACTGAAATCGAAATCCTAAATCTAACATTACATCTACCTCATCTATGACTAACTTCTGAATAGATTTCATGTTTAATGCTTTGCTCAACGCTAAATCATACAATCTACCAGGAGTTGCAACCACAATATCTTGCCCTTGCATAATTTCTCTTTTCTGCACATTGATATTTGCCCCACCATAAACACCCAACACACGTAATGTAATGTACTTTGCTAATTTTTCTATCTCTTCTACCACTTGCAACACCAATTCTCTAGTAGGAACCAGCACTAAAACTCTTGGGTGTTTTTGATCTGAGAATTTTAAATCTCTTAAAATAGGCATCATATAGGCAAAGGTTTTCCCTGTACCTGTTTGCGCTATTCCTACTACATCCTTGCCCGATCTTACTACAGAAAATGCTTGTTCTTGAACTGGGGTTGGATTTGTAAACCCTAAGTCTTCAATAGCATTTAAAAGCGGGGTAGATACATTTAAATCCTGAAAAGTAGTCTGCATAAAAATAAATTATCTGGCAAAGATACCATTTCTAAAAATGTTAGTTCTCAAAAATTGTTTTTAAAGTAGTGGTATATTTTTGAAAGTCTCTTAGGTTATGATGTGTTCCGTTTTGTAGGGAAACAAATTCTTTTTTGGTGGCGGTAATTAACTTAAATAATTGCTGACTTCCTCCTATTGGTGTAGTTTTATCTTCTGTACCGTGAAAAATGGTAATCGGACTTTTAATTTTTGAAATGATTTGATTGGAATTGAATTTAAAACTCAATAAAAATTGCGGAATTATTTTGTACTTAAAGTTTGCTGCATGATGCAAATTATAAAATGGTGCTTCTAAAATAACATGTTTCGGATCGTGTTCTGAAGCAACTTTTGTAGCAAATGTAGTTCCTAAAGAACGTCCATACACAACAATATTTTCTTCTTTGTAAAATTTACGAACATAATTATAACTCAACAGCGCATCTTCATACATTTTCTTTTCATTAAAAACTCCAGTACTTTTTCCATATCCACGATAATCAATGACAAAAACATCGTACTTAAATTGTGTAAAATAGGAAGTGATTTCACCCCAACGAATTAAATTGCCTTTATTTCCATGAAAAAACAACACAACTCCTTTCGGGTTTTTAGCTTTGATGTGCAAAGCATTAATGGTTTGATTGTCTGCTGTTTTAAGGTTTACTTCTTCAAAATCAAACGGAAATTGATACACATATTCTTTGTCTATTGCCTCTGGCAAAAAAATAATTTTCTCTTGAAATACATGTAATAAACCCATAATTAATAGCATTAAAGCTAGCAAAAGGAATACTGCTTTTTGTAGCTTTTTCATTTTTTTGATTTTCGTTTAGATCGAATAAAATCGATACTTGTTTTTGCTCTATCAACTTTAGAAACATTTTCTTCATTTAAAACTTCGTCTAAGGCTCTATGATAACTTTCAAAATTGTGCAAGTTTTTATGACCCCCATCTATAATTGGATACAATCTTGTTAAATTCGGATTCACTTTAGACAATTGTAAACTCGATTTAAATTTAATGACTTTATCATTAGTCCCATGAATAATTTTAATCGGACATTTTACATGTTTTATCCACTTATAGGTTGGCATTTGATAGCGCATTACCAATCCTATTGGAATAAAAGGCAAATACCGTTTTACATTTTTAGACATGCTCACATACGGGCAAGCAAGAATCAACATTTTCGGATTGTTCACAGATGCAACTTTGGTTGCCAAACCGGTTCCTAAAGAACGTCCGTAGACAATAATTTTTTCTTCATTGATAATTTCTTTTAGTTTGTCATACACCAACAATGCATCGTGCTTCATGGATTCTTGACTCATTTTACCAGTGCTTTTTCCAAAGCCACGATAATCAATCATGATAACATCATAGCCATGTATAGTGAAATCTACTGCAAATTTACCCCAACCTTTGATACTTTTAGAATTGCCCTTTAAGTAATAGACAACACCTTTTGGGTTTTCTGTTTGAAAATGCAATCCGTTGATAACAACCCCTTTTTTAATTTCAAGATTGTATTCTTTTACTTTCTGGTTTTCATACTGAAAAATAAAATCTTCAGGCAGTTTTTCGGGGTGAAATAAAAAGCGTTCTTGAAAAAAATACAAGACTATACTTACAACTGCAATAACAGTAAGCATAATTAAAATGATGTTGGTATAGTCCATCTACAAATATATTTGCACTAAACTACTGATTTTTAATTCAATAAAAAAGAGTAAATTTAACATCAACTAATTACCTCAATCAAACGACAATGATTAAATTCTTCAGCAGCATTCGAAAACGTTTGCTATCCGAAAACAAAATTACTCGATATTTAATATATGCATTTGGTGAAATAATATTGGTGGTCTTTGGAATCCTCATTGCCTTAAGTATTAATAACTGGAATGAGGATAAAAAAAACAACGAATATATTTCTGTTATGCTTAAAGAAATCTATTATGATCTGTCTAATGATTATAGTATTATTTATATTGGAATTGAGCCAAGACTTAAGAAAAAGCAGTTTGGCGTAGCTAAAATAGAAGAATTTATGATGAATGGCAAAGCTCCTTCAGATTCAATTTTTATGGATTATTATCGTGAAATGCAACGAGGTTTTTCATTAACACAACGTACTGGAGCTTTTGAATCACTAAAACTGGGTGGTTTAGATAAAATTAAAAATGATTCTTTAAGAACACATCTTTTGCAATTCTATGAAAGTACTATTCCACGATCTGTAATATTTATTACTGAAGAAGATGTATACATACATGAGAAAATCGGAATTTTAGAAGCTGACATATTTGATTTTAAGTTTATAACTATCAATGATAGCATTAAACTTCACCTAAAGCATCCTAAAAACAACGCGTATATAAACCATCAATCAATGCACAAGATATTCAATTTGATTAAGAATGACACAGAACAAAAGACATTTAGACTTAGGGATTTAAAAAAAAGTTATGATAATATAATGCGTGTGATAGAGAACGAACTTGAAAAAAGAAAA
Source organism: Polaribacter sp. (assembly GCA_023254055.1). Taxonomy (GTDB): domain Bacteria; phylum Bacteroidota; class Bacteroidia; order Flavobacteriales; family Flavobacteriaceae; genus Polaribacter. The sequence continues at coordinate 2,769 of JALQYN010000013.1, read as the reverse complement.
ATACCCTTTGATTATTTTGACCAAAACGCCTTAAAACGTGATTTTTAATAAAAGTAAAAACTAACCAATGATTAAATTCTTCAGGCAAATAAGATTCAAATTAATGGAAACAAACAAGACAGGTAAGCCTGCCTTTGCCGCAGGCAGGTATTTCAAATATGCTATTGGTGAAATTGTGTTAGTGGTAATAGGTATTTTAATTGCCTTAAGTATTAATAACTGGAATGAGGACAGAATTAACAAGCAAAAAGAGAAGCATTATTTAGTTGGGTTTAAAAATGATGTCACTTCACAAATTAAAGCCTTAGAAACACGTATCGTTTTTTTAAATAATTCAATTACGATGGCAGAATCAATTTTATCTGACTATAGTAAAACAGGAAGATTATTAGAAATCGATAATATAAATTCTAAATTGAGTAAAATGATGTATACGCTTGGGTATCCAGAAATAAATACCACATTTAATGAAATAACAGCAACTGGTAATCTTGATTTAATTAAATCAAAAAAACTACGAGCTTCAATCATCAATTATTATCAGTTTTCAGAATCAAATACAAAATCTATAGAAAGCAATATAAATGAAGTTTTTTATGGTAAAATATTTCCCGTAATAAGTTCTTCAGTCATTTTATTAGCCGAAAATTTTGACTTTAAAACCAATACAATTGATGAAAATCTTTTAACAAAACAATTAACCCCTGCTTTAGAGGCTAGCATTAAAGACCCAACAAATACATTTAATATTATCAATTCTGTAAGTATGAGGTTGATTCTTGCCAAAACAACCTCAGTTCCGTTGAAGGAGGGAAAAAGTTTGCTGAATTTCTTTTAAAATCTATTGAAACTGAATTATCTAATTAAAACAACTAACCCATGAAACATCTATTCACATTTCTTATGATAGCGCTTTTTATGACTAGCTGTAATCAAGAGGCTAGCACTAAAAAAGAAGCAACAACTTTCAATACCAACAAGTACACAGACCTAGTAACGCTTTTTAAAGAATGGAGAGCCTTTGAAAAACCACCTTTATTAGATGGAGCACCAGACTATACCAAAGAAACTTTTGAAAAACGTTGGCCAACTTTTAAAGAATTACAAAAGCAATTAAAAGCAATTGACACTACGAATTGGTCAATAGAAAATCAAATAGATTGGATGCTTGTTTGGGCAGAAATGAATGGGTATGATTTTAACCACAACATTTTAAAACCATGGGTTCGAGATCCTGCTTTTTATACTGCCATTTGGATGCACAGAAGTGATGTGCCTGCACATGAAGGACCTACAAACCACGGAATTACAGAAGTGTGGAAATATATCTTTCCGTTGTCTGCCAAAGAGCGTGTTCAATTTATAAACGATTTAAAAGTAATTCCGCCTTTAAATTCTCAAGCAAAACAAAACTTAACTGGTAACGCTAAAGAATTATGGATTGCCGGAATTCGTGATATTAAAAATCAAAGCAACGAATTAAAAGGTCTTAAAGAAAAAGCTGGTGTCAAAAACGATGCAGAAATTATGGCTGCAATTGATGCTGCTATTAATTCTACCAATGAGTTGGCTTCTTGGTTAACTACCGAGTCAAAATCTAAAACAGGAGCATCTGGAATTGGAAAAGAAAATTATACTTGGTATTTACAAAACGTGCACTTGGTGCCTTTAACTTGGGAAGATGAAGTAATGATTTTAAAACGCGAAATAGCTCGTGCTTGGACGGCTTTAAAGCTAGAAGAACACCGAAATAGAAAGCTTCCAAAATTAGAAGCGGCTAATTCCGAAAAAGCCTACAACCAAATGGCGGAAGCCTCTGCAGTGAGTTTAATGCGTTTTTTAAAAGATCAAGATATTGTTACGGTTAAGCCGTATTTTGAACCTGCATTGCGTGAACATTTAGGAGCTTATATTCCAGAGGAGAAACGTAACTTCTTCTCTATCGGACAGCATTTTGATGCACGCCCGTTGTATTCTCATTTTTACCATTGGTTTGAATTGGCAAGAATGGATACCGAACCTCATAAAAGTGAAATACGTCGTGAGCCATTATTGTATAATATTTTCGATTCTAGAAACGAAGGAACGGCAACCGCAGTTGAAGAGCTGTTTATGCAAGCAGGTTTGTATGACGACAGCCCAAGAACCAAAGAAATTGTATACATCATGATTGCACAAAGAGCTGCAAGAGGATTGGGTTCTTTGTATGCACATGCCAATGAAATGACTATGGAAGAAGCAGGTGGAATTCATAGTGAATACACCCCAAGAGGTTGGATGAAAACCGAAAAAGAGTTGCTACTGTTTGAGCAACATTTGTATTTACGCCAACCAGGTTATGGCTCAAGTTACATCACAGGAAAATACCTATTAGAAAGTGCCTTGGCAGAGTATGCACGCATCCAAGAATTAAATGGGAAAGAATTTATAACTAAAGACTTCTTTGATACTTTAAATAGCATTGGTAGTATCCCAACTTCTTTAGGGCATTGGCAAATGACAGGAAGCGATGCTCATTTAAAATCGATTAAAAAATAAAAACGTATGGGAATATTTTGGGAATTATTACAACAAGACGAAATTGAAAAACAACAAAAACAAGCAGACAGTATTGAAGATAGAGTTGAGTTGTTGGAAGAAGAGTTAAAAAGCACCAAAGAGCTTTTAAAAAAGACCTTAGTCGCTTTAGAAACGCATCTATCTAAAGATATTGATGGAGATGGAAAAACAGGTTAACAATTATGATTAAATTCTTTAGAAAAATCCGTC
>JALQYN010000004.1 GCA_023254055.1 Polaribacter sp. | reverse complement strand
GTAAAGAAAGCATTATAGTATAAAGCTTCTGCTTTTAACTCACCATTTGCATTGCTTTCTATTTCCTTGTAAAATTCTTCAGCTTTTTTTAAGTCGTTTGTTTTAAAAGCAGATCGTGCAATAATTGTCTTTGCATCAAACTCTACATTTTCTTCTAATTTGTCTTTTTGTAATACTTTTTCTGCATAGGTAACCGCTTCATCAAATTGATTTGCCTCATAATAACTTTTCATTAAATTGCTTTGTGCAAATAAGATATTTTGTTTGTAGTTAGCCTCCTGTTCTAAACGAATTAAAAGTGGAGTAGCACTCTTCCAATCTTGTTTTTCTAAATAAATCTGAGCTAATTTACTTAAAGACTCTTCGCTAAACTCACTTTGATTTTGTTCAACCACATAGGCGTAATATTGTGTGGCTTTTTCTTGTTGATTTGTTTTTGATAAAGATTGCGCCAAATAAAAGTTGGCTTTTAAAGCATGCAATCCGTTCGGAAAAGCTGCAATATATTTAGTGAAACCTTCAATAGCTTTTTCTGAGTTGTTTTCTAAAAACTTATTTTCTGCAGATTCATAGGTGGTATTGTCTAAATCTGCATCGGTAACATTTACAAAAGAAATGTTTTTTACCCAAGCCGCATATAAATCAACCTGCCCTAAATCAACATATACATTTCTGGCATTTGTAACGGCTTGTTTTGCTTCGTTAGAATTTGGATATGCACTTACAATTTTTTTAAATTTTTGCAAAGCTTGTGCATAGTCATTCTCTTTATAATATACCAATCCTTGACGTAATAATACTTTCGGAACATAAGAGCTTTTGGTATGTTTAGCTAGCAACATATTATACGTTTCATGTGCTTTTGCATTGTTTTTTATAGCAACGTATGTATTTGCTAGTTGAAACAAGGCATCATCTTGTAAATTGGTCAACTCATAATCAGTTACAAGATCGTTTAGATTGCTAATTTTTTTCGAATTGTCTCCTAAAAAACCAAAACTGATTGCTTTTTGATATACTGCATAATCAGAACCCACACCAGAATTATTAATTACTTTATCATATGCTAAAATAGCATTTGCATATTTTTTTGTAACAAAATAACAATCAGCTAAACGAATATTTGCATCATCAAACAAGGCATTGTCTTTAGTTGTTTTACTGATGAAATTAGAAAATGCATTTGCTGCTTTTGTGTATTCTTTTAGTTTAAAATAACTATAAGCAATATTGTAATCTATGTTGTTGTAAGCTTCAATTTGTGAAGCTCCTGAAGTTCTTTTAAAGGCTGTAAATCCGTCTAAAGATTTTTGAAAATTAGACAATTGAAAATCTGTTTCAGCTTTCCAATACATAGCAGAAACTTTAATATTGGTGTCTGAAGCGGCTGTAGCTTCCTCAAAATAAGGATATGCTTCCTGTAATTTTTTAAGATTAAACAACTGAACGCCTCTATAATAAGAAACCTCATTTGTTAACTGAATATTTGTAGCGCTTCTTTTTTTAGCCAAATAATCTAAAGCACCTTGATAATCTTGTTGGTATAAAAAAGATGTAACAACCAATTGATTGATCTCTTTATAGGATGCAGATCTAGGATATGCAGTTAAAAAATCTTGCAATACGTCTGCAACACTTTTGTAAGGATTTCCTTGTTCGTAACTTAATTTAGCATAATTTAAAAAAGCATCCTCTTTAATTTTTTTATCAAAATCCATTTCACTTGCGCTTTTAAAAGCATTAAGTGCCTCAGGCTTTTTTTCTAAATACAAGTAACATTCAGCTAAATGATAATAAGCATTTTGAGAAATAGAGTTTTTTTCTCCTATTATTTTATTGAAATTTTTCACAGCATTTTCAAAATCGTTTTGCTTATAATAAGCATATCCTAATTGATAATAATCTGTGTTGTTCCATTTGCTGCGTTTCCCTTTGTATGCTTTTAAATAAGGCAATGCCTCTTTGTATTTTTTTAAGTTAAAATAGCTTTCGCCTACAATTTTAGAAATATCAGAAATTTCTTTTTGTTTTGGGTCTTCTAATAGTTTTTCTCCAATTTCAATACACTTTTCAAAACGACCATCTTTAAAACTGATGTCTAATAAATAATAAGTTGCTTCACTTGCATAGGAAGCTTGTTTTGCAATTTCAGTTAAATGAATTTCTGCAGTTTTAAAGTCTTCTTGTTTGTAGGCTATAAATCCATAATAGTATCTGGCATCATTTCCATAACGAGGATTGTTAATTAAAGGGTAAAACTTATTCTTTGCTAATTTTAAATAGCCTGTAACCAATAAGGCATAACCCATTTTAAAATTTAACTCCTGCTGATTCTCAATGGATAAAATCTTAGGATTAACTTTAGTGTACCACTTTAACGCATTTGCGGCTTTCTTATTTGCAAAATAGTAGTTTCCAACATTTAAAAAAGCATTTTCTTTTTTATTGCTATTTGGATTGTTTTCTACAAAATCTAAGACCATTTTGTCGGCTTCTGCCTGATTTAACTTTATAGCACATAAAGCTGTATAGTATTCAGAATCAGATTTTAAAGTAGTAGTGTTCTCACTTGTAAATGCAACTTCTTTAAATATCTTTTGAGCTGCTGCATATGCTTTGCTATTGTATAATTCAAGACCGCTATTATAAGCAGTTAAATTGTTTGTGTTTATTTCTGTTTGTTGAGCAAAAGCTGCTACAGAACTGAATGTGATGAAAGCTAAAAAAGCGAATTTTTTAAAAAAGCAACGATTCATTTTTCTTTAAGGGTTTTTGGCTATTTGAAAACTATAACGCAGTTTTTATTATTTTGTTGGATGAAAATTAAAAAACAACAGTTCGTTTAAAAATCAAAGGTATAAATTGTAGCAGATTAATTGTCTTAATATTTCTTTAAACTGACAAGAAAATTATAAGTTTGTAGAAACTACTTTTTATGGCAGAAGCAATTTTACATTTAGAAGACGCAGATATTTATCAAAGAGATAATTTAGTACTCTCAAAAGTCAATTTAAAAATTGAAAAAGGAGACTTCTATTACCTAATTGGTAAAACAGGAAGTGGTAAAAGTAGTTTGATGAAAACCTTATATGGCGATTTAAATTTAAAACGTGGTAAAGGGACTATTGTAGATTTTGATTTAAGAAAACTAAAAGAAAAAGACATTCCGTTTTTAAGAAGAAAAATAGGAATTGTTTTTCAAGATTTTAAATTGCTAAACGACAGAACCATTTTCGATAATCTATTGTTTGTTTTAAAAGCAACGGGTTGGAAAGACAAAGAAAAAATGGCTGCTAAAATCCATGAAGTGTTAGATAAAGTTGACATGAAATCAAAAGACTATAAAAAACCATTCGAACTTTCTGGAGGAGAACAACAACGAGTTGCTATTGCAAGAGCCCTATTAAATGATCCAGAATTAATTTTAGCAGATGAGCCAACAGGAAATTTAGATCCAAAAACTTCGTTAGAAGTAATGGAGCTACTTAATGGGATTCACCAAAGCGGAAAATCTATTTTAATGGCAACACACGATTATGCTTTGATTGTAAAGTTTAAGCAAAAAACAATTAAGTGTGAAGGCGGAGAGTTGTTTGAAGTTGTACAACAAGCTATTATTTAATACAATGCAAATTTTATGTTGAACTCAAAAAAGAAAATATTTGTCGCCGTTACAAATGATATTTCTACAGATCAACGAGTTCATAAAATTTCCAATTATTTAGTCAGCAACAATTTTGATGTACTGGTGTATGGAAGAGTTTTGCCAACAACTTTTTCTGTAAAAAGAAGCTATGCAATTCAACGAAAAAAACATTTTTTTAATAACAATTTTTTATTCTACGCAGAATATAATTTCCGATTGTTTTTTACATTGCTTTTTTACAAGTGCGATGCTATTTTAGCAAACGATTTAGATACTTTACCCGCTTGTTTTGTTGCAAGTAAATTTAAAAAAGCGGAGTTAGTTTATGACAGTCATGAGTTGTTTTCTGAAGGCCCAGAATTGCAGGGCAGAAACTTTGTAAAAGGTTTTTGGAAATTACTAGAAAGTTTTTTTTTACCGCGAATTAAAAAATCGTTTACCGTTAGTCAATCCATTGCAGATTATTACAATACAAAATACAATACTAATTTTGGAGTTGTAAAAAATGTTCCATTCTTGCAAAGAGAAATAGTTGAGGGGGAAGTAAAATTTCCAACCGATAACAAAACGGTATTGTATCAAGGAGTTTTAAACCCTGGTAGAGGAATTAAACCAATGATAAAAGCTTTGCATTTATTAGAAAATATAGATTTAATAATTATTGGTTACGGGAAAGTAGAAGTAGAGCTGCATCAATATGTAATAGATGAAGGATTAGAAGATAGAGTTCATTTTCTAGGTAGAATTCCGCATGATGCATTGCCAAACTACACAAAGTTAGCAACGATAGGAATGGTATTAGAAGAGCCATTAGGGCTGAGCTTCGAATATTCTTTACCCAATAAATTGTTTGATTATATTCATGCCGAATTACCTATTGTTTGTGGTAATTTACCAGAAATAAAAAACATTGTAGAAGCTCATAAAGTAGGTGTTTCAGTTAAAGATTATAATCCAGAAACTATTGCAAAAGCAATTGATAAATTGATACATGATAAAGAATTATATCAACAAATTAAATTGAATCAACAAAAGGCTAAAAGTAAATTTTGTTGGGAAAAAGAACAACAATTATTAGATAACTATTTTAAGTAAGCAGCATCGAAAAGACCATTTCCATAATAATTCCTACATACAATAATCTTCATCATTTAAAAGATTGTGTTGCTAGTATTCAGAAACAATCTTATACAGATTTTGATGTTTGGATTGTTGATGGAAATTCTTCCGACGGAACAAAAGAATTTTTACATACATTAGAAAAGCCATTTCATTATATTTCTGAAAAAGATAGCGGAATTTATGAAGCAATGAATAAAGGAATTGCTTTATCTAAAGGGAATTGGTTGTGTTTTTTAGGTGCTGACGATCGTTTAATCAATTCATTAGTTTTAGAAAAAATTGCCACTGAGTTAAAGCCAAATATTGATGTTGTGAGTGGAAAAATTCAATACCACTTTACGGAATCAGATTCTCGTCAAATTAAAAAAAGCAAAGGTGTTTTTTCTTCTTCATGGACTTGGAGATTATGGATTAAAAACACAGTGCATCATCAGGCAACTTTTTATCAAAGGCGTTTGTTTTTAAACAGGCAGTTTCACACAAGTTATAACGTGTTAGCAGACTATGAATTTAATTTAGTATTATTTAAAAGCAGAAAGAAAGTTAAGGTTATTTCAAATATAATAGCTTTTTGTAGTAGCGGAGGTATTTCTAAAAACTATAATTGGTCTTTGTATCAAGAAGAAATTAGATTGAAAACAAAAACATCTACCAAATTGTTATGGCCGTTTTTTTATATAATTGCCTTCTTAAAATTTCTGTACAAGAAAACATAAAAAACCCGCTTCAAATAAATGAAGCGGGAAAATTGCTATGAAAAAGAATGATAAGAAACTCTTATCACTTATATAGACGTGTGTAAAGCTAAAATCTTACAGTACAATTACTTATTTAACATTTATTTAGGATTTCACTTCAGCATATTAGCGTGTAATTTTCGAAGTGTATTTAACTTTGGTGTAATTACATAACTACAATATCCTTGTGCTGTGTTTTCTCTATAATAATTTTGATGTTCTATTTCTGCTTCGTAAAATACGGCTAACGGACTAATCTCTGTTACGATTTTGTCTTCATAAACATCAGATAATTGGAGTAGTACTTTTTCTGAAATTTCTTTTTGATTTTCATTTTGATAAAATATAACAGAACGATATTGTGTTCCTCTGTCTGCTCCTTGTCTATTTAAAGTTGTAGGATCATGAGTTGTCATAAAAATGAGTAAAATATCTTCAAAAGAAATTATTGAAGTGTCAAAAGTGATTTCTACAACTTCAGCATGTCCCGTTAAACCAGAACAAATTTCTCTATACGTAGGTTTCCCAGGAACTGTTCCACCCGAATAACCAGACACTACTTTTTCTACCCCTTTTACTTCTTGAAAAACAGCTTCTGTGCACCAAAAACATCCACCACCAACAATGGCAGTTTCTATATTATTGTTCATTTTTTAATTGTATTGAAATTGAATTTACACAATACCTTAAACCATTTGGCTCAGGTCCGTCAGGAAAAACATGTCCTAAATGTGCATCGCATGTATTACACAAAATCTCAACACGAATCATTCCGAAAGAAGTGTCTTTACTATATTTTACAGCATTTTCTTTTATCGGTTCGGTGAAACTTGGCCAACCGCTACTCGAATTAAATTTGATGTTTGAATCAAATAGCTCTGCATCACAACATGTGCAGTTGTATTTTCCTGTTTCGTATGTTGAACAGTGTTCTCCTGAAAATGCACGTTCTGTGCCTTTTAAACGTGTAATTTGATATTGTTCAGGGGTTAATTGTGTTTTCCATTCATCCTCTGTTTTAACAATAGTTTTGTCTGGTTTGGGATTTCCTTTGGTAGCAAAATGAATTACATCTTTCCAAGTCATTCTTTCGTATTTTAAATTCAATAGTTTGTCGAAAAAAAAGGAATTAAATTACAACAAGGTTGAAGAAGAAAACCCTGTAAAAAATCTACGATTTATCTAATTTAAACTGATCCATTTTTATATCATCCAATCCATTTTGATCAAAAGGATATTCCATGTGATCCTGTATATTATACAAAGAGATTAAAAAGAACTGACTAACACTCACAATAAACAACGGAACTAAAACGGTTGTTTCTATGCCAATTTTATTAATCATTGAAGGTGTGTAAACAAAAGGGAAAATATAAATAAAAACTAAACAATAAGCTTTTAGGCTTATAGGTGTTCTGTGAGAATGAATGGCATTTAAATTGTCTACTGCTTCATGAAATTTATTTAAATATTTTAAAATTTTTTCGTTAAATCCTTTTGAAAAAAACTCTGTGTTTTCAAGTGTAAAGACATGTATTTTGTTAATTGTTTCATCAAGTTGTTGTGTATTCGTGTCTTTGTTTTTTAAATGATCAATAACAGCATTACTAACTTCTGATAACATTGATGAAACTTCATTTTTTTTATCTTCAGGAAAGTTTTTTAAAATGCTAAAATGGTACCCGATGGTTTTAATTGCACTGCTAAACTGACTTAAATGCTCCAATGCTTTTTCTCTTCGTCTAAAAGAACTTCTTATTGAGAACACAAGAGGAAAAACAATTGCAATACTAACCAATGTTAAATCTATATTATAAATTATATGATATTGGTAACTAAAATAGGTTGCAAGAATTGAAATGAAAACCGAAATAAAAGTTTTTACATTTATGATTGCTAGGTATTTATTCATAAATTTCTTAATATAAAATAACACTATATTTGTAAAAATAGAAACATTAAATGAATAAACAAGCATTTTATTTTTTCCTGTTCACTACAATCTTGTTTTCATCAAATAGTATTGCTCAGAAATCGGAAGAAAAATCGAATCAAAAAGTAGCTCGTCTTTTTAGAACTCAATCTATATTGGAGTTGAGAATGTCTTATTCAAATAACGAATTAAGAAAAAACACCAACGATAGCACCTATATAAAGTCTACAATTTCTTATAAGGAAGATGATACTTGGAAAAAGATTGATGTAGAACTTAGTGCAAGAGGAAATTTTAGAAGAGAGCGCTGCTATTTTGTACCGGTTAAAGTGAAAATAAAAAAATCGAAGTCAAAGGGCACCTTATTTAAAAACCAAAAGAAGTTAAAATTAGTTGTTCCTTGTTTGAATACGAAGGACATGAATGACAATGTACTTAAAGAATTTATTGCTTATAAATTTTATGAAAATATTTCTAAGTACAATTTTAAAACAAGACTGGTGCAGATTTCACTTTCAGAAATAAAAGGGAAAAGCAAAAAAGAACATACGCTAAAAGGGCTCTTAATAGAGGATGATAAAAATGTGGCAGATAGATTTAAAGCTAGAGTGGTTGGTAGATCGATTCATCCATTAAAACAAGACGATATTACAAGTATTCAGAATGCTTTTTTTCAATATATGATTGGGAATGTAGATTTTTCAATTGCTAAATTGCACAACGCAAAACTTTTTTATATTGATAAAAAAATCATTCCAGTTCCGTATGATTTTGACATGAATGGCTTTGTAGATCCAAGTTACGAGACCGTATCTTCAAGACCAAAAAATAGTTTTTTGATTAATAAAGTTACCGAAAGAAAATTTAGAGGTTATAGAAGAGATGTAAAGCTTTTTGAGCAAGTAAGGCAAGAATTTTTAAAAAACAAAACAGCCTTTATAGCAATCATTGATGGTTTTGAAAACCAATTTGAAAACCAATCAGAATACGATAAAGCAAAAGAGTATATAGTAGATTTTTTTAAGATCTTAGAAAACGACAAAAGCTTTAAAAGTGAAATCTTAGACGAAATGAGATAATAGTATAAAAATAAAAGCCCTTAAATTAATTTCAGGGCTTTTATTTTTGTGGAGACGCCGAGAATCGAACTCGGGTCCAAACAAGCGGCCAAAAGGCTTTCTACATACTTAGTTTTTACTTAATTTTCGTCAACCAGCTGATTAAAAACAATCTACTAGAAACTTATCTTCTTTAGTTTCGAAACACTGTTGAAGCGCCAACATTTCTATGTTTACTTTTACGATGCCCAAAAGTGAAACGCCGTAAACCAAGGCTTTTCGTGGACATAAAGCTTTCCCGCCTTGCGGGACTAGGCAAATCCTACTGTAATTCGGATTATGCAGCTAAAGCGTAGTTATCTTCGCCGTTTAAAAGTGTTGAAATAAGTTTTACGAGTAGTAATTTCATTCCTCGGTATGCTTACATTCTAACGCGTCTCGCTGTCAAAACCAGTCGTCCCCGTTCATGCTAAACTTGTTTTAGAATCTTTTCTAAAGTAGCGTTGGCAAATTTATAAATAAAAATGATAACAATAGCGTTTGTGCATCTTTATAAAATGGAATATCTTCGAGCAAAATTTAGTACATATAGAAAATATGAAGTTTGGAATTATAAAAGAGCGTAAAAATCCGCCAGATAGAAGAGTTGTTTTTTCACCTGAAAAACTGAAAGAGTTTCAAAAAACATTTACAAAAGCAACTATAAAAGTAGAGAGCTCAAACATTCGTGTGTTTTCTGACGAAGCTTATAAAAAAGCAGGATTTGAAGTTGTACATGATATTTCTGATTGTGATGTTTTATTAGGGGTAAAAGAAGTCCCTATTGAAGCTTTAATTCCGAATAAAAAATACTTTTTCTTTTCTCATACGATAAAAAAACAACCATACAATAGAAAATTACTTCAAGCTATTCTTGAAAAAAACATTGAATTGTATGATCATGAAACCATAGTGAAAGAAAATGGTGCACGTTTGATTGGTTTTGGTCGTTATGCCGGAATTGTAGGTGCTTATAATGGTTTTAGAGCTTGGGGATTAAAATATGATACGTTTCAATTACCAAAAGCAGAAACCATTTCTGATCAACAAATGTTGATTTCTGAATTGAATAAAATTAAACTTCCAAACATTAAAATCTTATTGACAGGAAGCGGAAAAGTTGCTAATGGAGCAAAAGAAATGTTAGACGGAATGCAATTAAAACAAGTTTCTGTTGAAGCCTATTTGAATGATACTTTTAATGAGCCAGTCTATTGTATGATTGATGTATTGGATTATAATATTCGAAAAGATGGGCAAGTAATAGGGAATACTGATTTTTATAACCATCCAGAAGCTTACGAATCTAATTTTATGCGTTTTGCCAAGGTAACAGATTATTTTATTGCAGGACATTTTTTTGGTGATGGCTCTCCGTATTTATTTACAAGAGAAGATGCTAAATCAACCGATTTTAACATCAAGTTGGTTGCTGATATCTCTTGTGATATTGATGGACCAGTGGCATCAACATTAAGGGCGTCAACTATTGCAGATCCTATTTATGGATACAACTCGCAAACAGAATCTGAAGTGAATTTTAAAGATGAAGACGCAATTGTGGTAATGGCTGTAGACAATTTACCATGCGAATTACCAAAAGATGCTAGTGAAGGTTTTGGTGAATTGTTTTTAGAGAATGTGATTCCGTCTTTTTTTAATAATGATGCAGACGGCGTGTTAGAAAGAGCAAAAATGACAGAAAATGGGAAACTAACAGAGCATTTTTCTTATTTGCAAGAGTATGTTAATGGAAACGAATAATGCAAGACAAGCAATTTTTAATAGACACCTCAAAAGCGAAAATGCCTTTTGGGAAACACAAAGGCATTTTCTTAATAGACTTACCCGAACAATATGTAGTTTGGTATAAATCTAAGGGCTTTCCGAAAGGGAAGTTAGGACAAATGTTAGGGTTGGTTTATGAATTGAAATTAAACGGACTTGAAGATTTAATAAGAGAAATTAGAAGAAAATATTCTTAATCTCTTTTTCTTTTAGACTCAATTAGTACTACTAATCCAATACCTAAAGTATAAGCTAAAATATCCTGAAGGCTAAATGTGTTTCCAAAAATAATTTTAGCTATTGCTGATTTTTCTAAATCGAAGTAATGTAAAAAGTTTGTTAACTGAATAAATTCTATTGCAAAAGAGAATATTAAAATGGTAATTGCAGCTTTTAAAAAGTCAATCTTAATAAAGCTCATTAATAAACAGTATAGCGTAATAACAACAAGAAAATCTCCAACGGTGTGTCTAATAAATCCTTTAGTAAATAAAACACCTGTTTCAGTTGCAACAAGTATTGTGAAAAATAAAAAATAAACTTTATTAAATTTTATTTTCATTGATAGATCTATTTAAATAGGCGAAAACAAAATGAGAAACTCCGAGAATGATTAAAGAATAATAACCAGTCCCATCCACAAATAGTGGAACAAATCCAAGAAGTATGCTTGCCATTGAAAATAGATAAAGAATTATTGTTTTAGAAAAGTTTAAAACCGTTAAAACAAGCCCGTAGCCAATTAAAAATGTCGGAATTATAAATTGCTCTTCTCCCATTCTTAACAAATAAAATAAAGCAAAATAGAGTAGTGTAATAAGCAGTATTAAACTCCACATTGATTTTTTTGAATTCCAATTCCAAATTTTATTTCCAATTTTCCGTTGATGTTTTCTGTTTCCAAAAAATAATGCCAATAAAGAAAATAGAAAAACCAATAAAGTAATGATGAAAATAAATCCTTCTAAAAAATTAACTGTTAAAAACCCAAAAGGAGAACCATCAGATTTAAAACCAGAAATAGT
>JALQYN010000086.1 GCA_023254055.1 Polaribacter sp. | reverse complement strand
CTGCCCCTTCTTATAAAAATTCAGGATTCGAAACCACATCAAACTCTAAATCAGAATTTCTTAGATCTAACTCTTTTTGAATGGTCAACTTTACCTTATCTGCAGTTCCAATAGGTACCGTTGATTTATCGACTACAATCAATCTTTTTTGCATTGATTGGCCAATCGATTTTGCTACTGCTAATACGTATTGTAAATCGGCAGAACCGTCATCTCCCATAGGTGTTCCAACAGCAATAAAAGCGATTTCAGAATTCTCTAACGCTTCGTTAAGCTTTGTTGTGAAAAATAAATTCTCGTTTTTTACATTTTTCAAAACCATCGTCTCTAAACCTGGTTCAAAAATAGGAATGATTCCTTTATTTAATTTTTCAATCTTTACTGGATCTATATCAACACAAGTAACCCTGTTTCCCATCTCTGCAAAACATGTTCCTGAGACGAGCCCAACATATCCGGATCCTATAACTGTAATATTCATTTCTTATTTATCTTCAATTTGTTTAACTTGCTTTCTAAGTCCACTCGAAGAGAATCTGTGGTCTCTAGAGTTCTAATAGAGCGATTTCTTTCTCTTCGTAATAATCTCTTGCTATATAGTTTTTTTCTTTGTATTCGTTACCGATGATGCAAACATCCAATTTAAAAAAACGTAAAATATCTTCTAAATCTTGCTCAGTTGCATACGGTAAAGTTTCATCTACATGCTATAATCCTTTAAGCTGAATATACCACTAAATGATGGACTGCTAAGAACCGTTTTTCTCAGAGCGATTAAACATAAGGTCTAATTGTGAACCAACGATTAAATAATCACACTGACGTTTTGTTTCTTATAACATCTTTACATGCCCAACATACAGCAAATCAAAAGGTTAAAAAGGTGATTCCTACTTTCATAATTCTATTATTACTCGACTACCACCGGTAGTCTGTTTTGTTTGTATGTACTGTTTTTTATAAAAAAACAGTTCTTTTTTCTCATGGCTTCGCCCCGCGAGTCACAAAAAGGTGCTACGCCAAGCAAAATAAGTGGCCTATTGAGGCTTACCCGTTGTTTTCAAAAATCAGCAATCCCTGCCCCAAAAATAATGAAGTGGATGCTATGTCGATTTCTTTGTCTATCTCTTTGTGCAACCTATCCGCCAGTTGATTCAAATAGTTTGTATTCAAATCAGGCCCCTCAATGACAATTTGTATCCTGCCAGAATCAATCCCCTTTGCATAATCGCCCACAAGAAAAATACGTGTTACCTGCCCCATCCGATCCAATACTTGAACAATGATGCGATCGATGCCCACGTGTTTACGCACCAATTGTTGTAAGGTGGCAAACAACGGATGGGTGGTGTCCGCCTGATAAACAACTTTATTATCAACATCATGGCGAATGATATAACCAGCACCACTCAGATTATTCAGCTCTTTGCGGATGGCATTCGTGTTTTCGTCCAACTCAACCGCCAACCCTCGCAGGTAGCCGTCATTGGCTGCATTGATAAAAAACTTTACCAATAATCGAATGCGGGTTTTTGAGGAAATGAGGCTTTGGAGCATATTACTTATTAAATCGAGTAACAAAAGTACTCAACAATATTGGATTTTGCAACTTTTTTTTAGTGGGTTCGTTTCGGTGGTTGAAAGCGGATTTACACATAGGGTATTGCAATTGAAAAGAGCGACGTCCCTATGTCAGCTGAAAACTGACGGTTGCCCCAAGCTGCTGCAAGCGAGCGATGCATTTTTTTCCCTGTAGGGCAAGTACCTCTGCGGGTTGCAAAAGTTTAGGAACAGTAACAATATCACCAATCAAAGGTTGCGTAACTGCTACTTGGGGCACCGTGCTGTCATACGCCTGCATAGCCTCAATTTCGTGCGCAGTCACGGTAGCGCGCTTACCATTAAAAAACAAATAGCGCACTACTCCCGGAATATCAAACACACAAGACACCTCTTGCTCTGTAAGTTGCACCAACACCATTGACGGCAATAAAGGGACCACTACTTTTTTTTTACGATCCGACCATTGACGAACCTCTATTCTAGTAGGCGTATAGACCTCTATGCCAATGGAGCTGAGACGCTTACATACCTTTAACTCATTTTTAGGTTTTGTGTACAACACAAACCAATTTTTAGAAACAGCATCTAGCATGATAAGAGCTTAATTTACAATAAAACAGAGCAGAAAACATACTTCCTATTATTTTAAAAAAATCTTTTATTAGTTATTCTTTTTTTAATTTTTAATTTCAAACGAAGAGCGATCTTGCTTTTATTTAAAATAAATAACAAAACAAAACTTAATAAAAAAATAAAAATCAATATAAACATTGACTGCAACGTATCAAATACTCTAATAACTAAAAACATAATCGATGCTACTATAAAGTTAGTAAACCCAATTAAAAAGGCAGCTTTTGTGTGAGAAAAGCCTAAATCTATTAGAATATGATGAATATGATTTCTATCTGGCCTAAATATAGAAACTCCCCTTAATAATCTTAGTAACATTACCCTTATAGTGTCTAAAAGTGGCACGAACAAAACTCCAATTAAAAAAATTGGCAATTTCTGAGCTCTAAAAGACAAGGCTAAGTACCCCATGTCTCCGACACACATTAACTTAAGAGTTAAGACACCTATTACTAGACCTATTACCAAACTACCGGTATCTCCCATAAAAAGCTTTTTATGTTTGGATAAATTATACCTTAAAAAAGCTAGTAATGTTGCAATTGTAGCAATGCATATGTATAAATAAAACCAATAGCTCAACTTATACAGCATAAAGCTATAAAAAGAGGCCACAATAATACCGGTAACTGCAGCTAAACCATCTATACCATCTATTAAGTTAAAGGCATTTACCAATCCAATTAAAAAAAATAGACTCCCTAAAATTGACAGATGTATTGGGATTTCAAAGATTCCTAAAAAACCATACAAAGAATCAATTCTAATTTCTGAATTTAAAAGCAATATAGAAGCTCCTAGTAATTGTGCAAAAAATTTAATCTTTGCAGAAAGGTCTATAATATCATCCAGGAAACCAATAACAAACAAGATAGACATAGATATCATGAAGTAAACTAACATATTATCTTTGTCTAGCGGTGCTATAAAGAAGACCAATACTAAATAACATATATAAAAAGAAATTCCTCCTAAAGAGGGAATTGCAACTAAATGCGAACTTCTATTTACTGGAGTATCAAAAAGGCCAAACCTAATTGTTATTTTTCTTATTTGTGGAATTAAAATAAAAGTAAGAGAAAAAAGAAGAAAAAAAGCTACAATTATATTAACCATAGATTCAGAAACAAAAACAGCACTAATCTCAGCATTAATTGATAATCCCAAGTGTATTAATGAATTCATGTGTATCTTTTTCAATAGTAAGACTAGCAACAGTCCTAATAAAATCTAATAACAAAGGTAATAATTTATAATTACAAGAACACTATTTTAATTTCCCTTATTTTTAATTTACTTAAACTAACAACGGCACAGCTCAATAAGTTATTAAATCAGCATGTGGAATTTTTTCAACATGCTGTTTCGCTAAATAATAACTAAGAAGACACACTCATAAAATCTTTTTTTACATTTAAAAAAACAGGTTGTACTAAAACATATCCTATGCTTATTACGAGCCCTAAAAACAAATAAACAACTAAGATTAAAAATCGTTTAGGCGCTGACTTTTCTACTGGGATGTTTACCGGTTTTAAAACAGTGAATAATGGAGTGTCTTTTTTTACTTGTAACCGTTGTGTTTCCAATTGTTTTGCTAATTCAGTATAGACTGAAAAAACCAAATCATAGTCAGATTGCAACTGCAATAACCTCGTTTTTCCCAAAGCTGTATTGATCCCATTATTTTGGTCCTGAAAACGAGCAAACTCTATTTTTATTTTCGTAAACTCTTGCTGCTTTTCCAAATACCGATCTTCAATATATGTTAATTCTTCAATAGATTTTTGAGTTTTGAATTTTAGCGCATAGTCTTGTAAGAGTGTCTGAGCTTTTAAGGTTAACTGAGCACTTGCGGTTGCCTCTGGCAGTGTTGCTGAAATAGTTACAAACCCTTCTTTAGCATTTACTGCCAAATTGATTTGATCTGCCAATTGCTTAATTAAAGCATGGTTCTCTTGAGAGAGAGAAAGTATTTGATTTTCTTGAGAAACTATTTCTTGTTCAGCAGCCGCCTTAAATAAAGAAAGAAGAACACCAGGCAAGCCTAGTGTATATTTTTTAATGTTCCCTAACAGACCTGGGCTGTATAAATTTTCGTAATAGTCTTTATATGAAACTGGCTCCTCTTGCCCCTCTATCGTTAGTTTGGTTTGTAAAAGCTCTAGTTGAAAAGGAATGCTATTTACTATTTGCGGATATAATTCTGGTGAAATTTCAGCGCCACCAGTAGCTCCCCCTAAATTAATACCCGCCAAAGATGCCAAACTTCCTAGATTTCCTTTTGTACCCTCCCCTTGATTGGCCGGAACAAAAGTGGTTGATGCAGTATATTCTTTTTTTGAAAAAACCGCTACAAAAAGTCCCAGGAATAAAAATACCATTGTAATCTTTAAGATCGTTTTACGGGCAACCCATAGTTGTTTTAATAGTGCAACAATATCTATAGAATCTTCTTCTTGGTGTTGTATTATATTCTCAGTTTCTTTAGTCATATTTTTTAATTAAAAAACACCTATACACTTATTTAATATTTTGTATTAATATTCCGAGTGTTGTTATAGATGTTGTAA
>JALQYN010000030.1 GCA_023254055.1 Polaribacter sp. | reverse complement strand
TTGAGAATAGTTTTCATCAATTAACAAATAAAGTTGATCGATATTTAGGTTAATCAGCAAGAAAAACAATCCACAGATTAATAATAAATTAATAGATGTACTCTTGTACAGTTTCTCTATTTCGGTCTTGTTATTTTCATTCAGAGCTTTTGCAGTAATTGGCTGAACAATTTGCGCCATTGCTCTACCTGGAGCTTCTAATAAAGAGGCCATATAAACTCCTACCGAATAATAAGCAGCATAAGCAATAGCTTCTTTCTGCGGAATCATAAACTTATCAATATCTAACAAAATTGCCCCTGCAGAACCTGCTAATATAATATACGAAGCGTATTTAAATACTTCTTTATAATTTTCTGGCAAACTAAACGTAAAGACGGGTGTGTATAGTTTTAATGCGTATAAAAGCATTACTAAAGCACGTATAAAATAAGCCCCTGTTAAATAATAAATAAACTCAACTTGGTCAATCACTTTCAAAAAAACCAATGTCAACAAAATCATGGCTGTAATTCTAGAAAACATTTCTTTTAAAATGTTCCCAAAAACCGATTGCATTTGCACTTTTGCCCATGCATAAAAAATCTCGAAATAGGCTGTAGCAATAGCGACCAAATATATAACCCAAGTAAAATCTTTAATTATTGGGTTTTCTAAAGATAAATAGTTGCTAATTTGCTCGTAAAAAATAGTCCCAAAAAAACCAAAAGGCAATGCTATAAGCAACGGAAACAATAATGATGCACTTAAAAATTTATCCCTTTCTAATTTTGAAGTATAAGAAGAAAAAAACTTGACAATAGAATACTGCACACCAAAGGCTGTTAGCGGCATTAATAAATTTGCTGTTGATAACAAATACGTAACCAACCCATAATATTCATCAGTTAGAAAATTGGTGTATAAAAACAATGCATTTACACCACCAATTCCGAATGCGGCAAAAGTGATAACAGTATTTTTAAATGATTGATTTAATACAATTCCCAATGAAAAATTTATTTAGTTAGCAATGTTACAATAGATTGATGAATACTTTCTCCTACGTTATTCCCGTACAATTCTTTATCAAAATCCATGGTAGCGTTTTTAAACACATTAAATGCATTTATAATTTTAGATTCACTACTTCCAACGATTTCTGCAAATCCGTTTTCAACCAACTCAATCCATTCTGTTTCTTCTCTTGCAATAATGCAATTCTTTTTATTAAAAAAAGCTTCTTTTTGCAATCCACCACTATCAGAAATTACTAGTTTACAATGTTTTAATAATTCTAACATTGCAAAATAACCCACTGGGTCAATAAAGGTAATCTTAGGGTGCATATTGTGTTGTTCTAATATTTTTTTGGTTCTTGGATGTAATGGTAAAACTACCTTACATGTTTTATGGATTTCTTCTAAAGCTGCAAAAATCGACTTTAATTTATGTATCTCATCTGTGTTTTCTTGTCTATGAATTGTAGCTAAAACAAACCCGTTTTTTTTCAAATCCAAATCAGAAATTATTGAAGATTTATTTGCAGATATTTTGCTATAAAATTCTACTGCATCTTTCATGATATCGCCATTCTTTACAATCTGAATCGGCAAATTATCAAAACCTTCATAGTGTAAATTTTTGATAGCTGTCTCTGTTGGACAACACAATAAATCGGAAATTCGGTCTGTTAATATTCGATTGATTTCTTCTGGCATTTTCATGTTAAAAGAACGCAAACCTGCTTCTATATGAATTACTTTTATATGCAACTTTTTTGCAGCTAAAGAGCCGGCAACTGTAGAATTTGTGTCGCCATAAACTACAACAGCATCAGGCTTTTCATCTAATAAAATAGCTTCTATTTTTTCTAACATTTGTCCAGTCATGGCTCCATGACTTAAACTATTTATGTCTAAATTATATGTAGGTTTTGGAATTTTCATTTCATCAAAAAAAACAGCACTCATATTGGCATCAAAATGTTGCCCAGTATGAATAATAACCTCCTCGAATTGATGGTGTTCTTTTATCACTCTACTTAAAACTGCAGCTTTAACAAATTGTGGTCTTGCTCCTAAAATTGTGACTATTTTTTTCATAAAAACTACAAAACGGTTTCTTTAATTATGTTCGCTAATTTCTGTGTTAAATTTCTACGATGATACTTTTCTATAGTATTAGAATTCGATTTTAACTCATTTTGTTTATACAAATCATATAGCTGTAATAATTCATTTTTCAGGTTTTCTACAGCATCAAAATTGATAATGGTTCCAGAATTTGTTTCATTTAAAATCGCTGACAAATCTCCATTTATTGGTCCGATAGCTAAGATAGGGCGTTTCGCTTGTAAATACTCAAATATTTTTCCAGTAATTACTCCTTTTGCACTTTTTACATGATTAACACACAATAATAAAACTTGGGCTTTTTGTTGATATGTTGCTACTTCTTTATGAGAAACGTATCCAATATCTAGCACATTTTCTATTTGATATTTTGCTATACTTTCTTGAACTTCTGATGCAATTTTTCCTACAAACTGAATCTGATAATCTGTTGCAAAATCAGCATTCTCTTTACAAATTTCAGAAATCGCTTTCCATAGTGAAATCGGATTTCTGTCAGCATTCATTAATCCAACATGAGTGAGTGTAAATTTTTCATCTAATACTGTTGAACTTGATTGTAGATCTGTATCAAATCCATTGGTAACGACATGAATATTTTTTGAAAATCGCTTGAAATTTTCTTTCATTGTGTTTCCAACAACAATAACCGCATCTGAATTCTTTAAAACTTCTTGCTCTTGTTGTTGATGTATTTGAAGTGACTTTTTTGTCAATGGTAAATGTTCAAAATAATCGATTTCTGTCCATGGATCTCTAAAGTCTGAAATCCACTTTACATTCAATTCTTTTTTTAATGCCAACCCAATTAAATGCAAACTATGTGGTGGCCCCGAAGTAATTACAGCATCTATTTTATGTTCTAAAAGATACTTTTTTAAATATTTAACAGAGGGTTTTATCCAGAATTTTCGTGCATCTGGAATAAAATAATTAGCTCTTACATATTGCAAAATCCTTCCAAAAAAAGTTGGATTAGGGTTTAAAAATCCAGCTGATTCTTGTGTGTTTTTCTTTTTGAAATATGAGAATATAGTATTTGGTTCCCAGATAGGTTGCTTTAAAACAGTGGTGTTTTTTGGAATTTCATTTTCTAAAGAAGCATCTGTAAGTGGGTACTTTGGATTGTCAATAGTGTAAACTACAGGTTCTATGCCAAAATCTTGTAAATATTTTACAAATTTTAGCCAACGTTGTACTCCAGAACCTCCAGATGGAGGCCAATAATATGTTACAATTAATACTTTCAATTACTTAAGTTATCGTATAAATGTACTAAGTTTTTTGAAGTAAATTCCCAATTAAGCTCACCATTTAAAGATTCATGATTTCCTTTTTGAGCTTTTTGAAGTGCTACATCATAATTAGAATGTATTTCAAGAATTGAATTTGCAAAGCTTTGTGGATTCTCTGATTGAAAACAGGTACCTATATTTAATTGATTGACCAATCTTTTCATTGGAGCACAATTAGAAACTAGCAAAGGCTTTCCTGATAATAATATTTGAAAAAACTTATGTGGTACAGCACTTTCTGTATGTTCATTTGAAATATGCGGAATGATATTTACAGAAGAATTCTTCATAATATTCACCACATTTTTAAAAGGCTCACTTCCTCTAATCTCAACAAAATCATGTAAATTATTTTGTGCTATTAAATCTTGTAGATGTTTTTTAACATCTGTATTTGCCGGACCAACTAACACTAATAAAGCATTCGGTATTTTCTTAGAAATTGCTTTCATTCCTAAAATTGCAGTATGCAAGCCTCTATGTGGTCCAAAACCGCCAACATAAGAAATGATAAATTTATCATCTAACCCATTAAAATAATTTGAGGCTGACTCGTCAAAGTTTTTTATGAAGTCTTTTTTTTCTGAATTAGGAACAATCACAATTCTGTCTTCAGAAATTGCATGTTGATTAATCAGTCGTTGTTTCATTTCATCGACAACAGCAATTAAAACATCAAATTTTTTAATCATTCTAGACTCATACCTCCTCCATCTATCGTAGCTAAAAAACAACTTATTTTTTAATCTAATAATTGGATTTTTTCGCCAAGAAAACCAAGTTAACAAAGCTGCTGGATAATTTTCATGTAAATCTAAAACTGTTTGTAACTGCTTCTTTTTTGCAGCTATAAAAGCCGTTTTTGCCAAAGGCAAATCATGCACATGTAATACTTGAATCTTATTTTCTTTGATAAAATAAGGCAATTCATTTTTAAAAAACGGATGTACAAAACCTACAGAAGCAATCACATCAATGATTCCTTCATGTGCCAAATTTCTGTATTCTATTTTACGAATAATTTGCACACCATTTACAACTTCGTATTCTTTTTCGTTAGGATTTTTCTTACATAAAACAAAGACCGAATGATTATTTTGCACTAAAGTTTCTGCTTCTTTACGAACTCTAATATCTGACGGATAGTTTCCGTTCAATAGCATTCCAATATTCATAATGCTGTTCTATTTTTTCTTTTTTTCGTAAAAAAACCACCCAATCGGAATCAACAATAACAAGAAATATGAAGTTAAGGTTATGGTATTCCCTTTTTTAATTATTGTAGGTTCAAATTTAAATTCTACAGTGTGTTTTCCAGCAGGAATCTCCATCCCACGTAACACATAATTCACTCTATAATACGGCGTTAATTTTCCATCTACATAAGCATTCCAACCATCTTTATAATAGATCTCTGAAAACACAGCAAATTGATTTTTTGCAGTGTTAGATTCATAAGTTAAAGTAGTGACATCATAATTTGTTAATTGAATAACAGCTGTTGAATCTTTTTCAAAATGGTTTTCAATTTTAAATTTACTTGTATTTATTACAGCTTCATTTTTTGTTTGCAAACTATCTAATGCTTTTATTTCTTGATTTGCATTGGAAACCGACTTTAAGCTTGAAACAAACCACACATTTCCATTTGCATTCGGGTTTTCTTGAACACTCAAATTTCCTTTTTGATCTGGAATGATAAAATATTTGGTGTTTAACATGTTTAACACTTCCATGTTATTTTTAGCAATTTGATAATCAAATAATTCTTGATATCGACCCATTTTTGCTGCGTGATATCCACCTATAGAGTTATGGAAATACGAAGTCCTTCCATCTTGTAACGGACTTGGAAAGTTTGCAACTCTATAATAACTTTTATCTTTTAAGATTTGCTTATCAATATCATTTAATTGAAAGGGTTTTTCTATGTTTCTTGCTTTTTCAAAAGAATCTTTATTGACATAGTTGATGTTTACAGATACTAAATCAAATAAGATAATTACTGCAAAACCTATAATTGCCTTTGTTTGATTGACTTTATTTTTAAGGAAAAACCACAAAATTGCAAACGAAATCGATATCAAAATAAATGAACGCAAACTATCTTGAAATAACATTGCCTTTCTATCGGAAATAAGTGCATCAACCAAACCTGGTATCTGCTGATAATTTGCATCTCTAAATCCTTCAAAAGCAAACAAACTAGATCCAAAGATTAAAAAGAAAGCAGAAAGTCCACCTAAAATATAGAACGCTTTTTTCAACGCATTTTTTTTATCATCAGTAGAAATTTCTTTTGAGAAAAAATCTTTTAGCGCTAAAATTCCTAATAGCGGAACACAAATTTCGGCAATTACTTGTATGGATGAAACCGCTCTAAACTTATTGTATAAAGGAACATAATCAATAAATAAGTTGGTAATAATGTCAAAGTTTTTACCCCAACTTAATACAATTGAAAATATGGTTGCAGTCACCAACCATTTCTTTAAAGTTCCTTTTACCAAAAAGGCCCCAAGTAAAAATAAGAACATTAAAATTGCACCAATATATGCAGGTGCTTCTATAAATGTTTGATCACCCCAATAGGTTAAAACTTGTTTAGATGCTTGTGAGGCTTGGACAGCACCAATTTGTGGATGTGATTTTAAAGTTTCGTAAAAACTAGAATTCTTTCCTAAATTTTCATAGGTCCCACCCCCCAAAAATCTTGGAATAAATAAGTTAAAGGTTTCTGTTATCCCATAACTATATTCTGTAATGTATTCTTTTGATAGACCATTGGTAGCTTGTTTGGGAGAACCATCTGGTTCTATCGTTAATTCTGTTTTCCCTCGTGTACTAAAACTTGAGTATTCTTTCATAGCAAGTAATCGAGTAGAATTTACTCCAAGTCCTAATACCATTGCAAAAACAATAATTGCAGATTGTTTGATAAAAGATGTATGTGTTTTTTCTTTTATAGCTTCAATCAATTTTACAATTCCGAGAATTAATAAAATAAACCCTAAATAATAGGTCATTTGTGGATGATTAGAATTAATTTCTAATGCCATCGCAAGTGCGGTGACCACAAATCCGAGTAAATATTTTCGTTTAAAAACCCAAATAACACCAGCCATAACCATTGGCATATATCCAATTGCATGTGCTTTTGCATTATGACCTGCTCCAAAAATGATAATTAAATAGGTTGAAAAACCAAAAGACAAAGCGCCTAAAATGGCTAATTTCCATTCGGTATTTAAAGCTGTTAGCAACAAAAAGAATCCTAGAAAATACAAGAAAACATAATCTGCAGGTCTAGGCAAAAAACGCAATGCACTATCTAGCATTTTAATATAATCATTTGGATAATATGCACTTAATTGATACGCTGGCATTCCGCTAAAAGCAGCTCCAGTCCAATAAGGCTCTTCTCCTTTTTCTGCTCTATAATCTGCAATCTCTTTCGACATCCCTTTGAACTGAGTAATGTCGCTCTGTTTTATTTTTTCGCCTTTTAAAATTGGATTAAAGTATAAAACCGAAGCAATTATAAAAATTAGTATTGCAATACCGTATGGAAATGTATTTTTAATATTCATCTTATTCTACTTCTTCATAATCTACATATTCGCCTACCGAATTATTGCTTTGATTATTAGTGTTTGGTTTTTTATCAATTATGGTTTCCCCAACTTTCACATCGGGTTGTTGCTGATTTCTGTGCTGATTTTGTGCTTTTTGCTGCATCTTATTCACCATTTTTTTCATTAAATATGGAGCAAAAAGTCTGGCTAAAAATTTAAACCCATAATAAATAAGCAAAATAACCAGTATTGTTCTTAATAAACCCATCTTATATTGTAGTTGATTTTTATAATTTAAAATTACTTCAAAAGTAACAATTTGATATCAACTTTAACGTTAAGATTATACAAAAAGCATATAGCAAAGTTTAAAAAAGCGTTTTCTTAAATATGACGTATACGATTTTTGCTGTATGTTTGTGTTAAATTGCAAAATAAGAGCATTGTTGATGAATTACCCCAAAAATGAATATGAATAAAAAGATTCTTTTTTTCTTTTTAATATGTAGCAATTTCCTTTTAAATGCTCAATACACTAATGTAATCAACTCTAATAGACCTGGTTTTTCTGAAAGTCCGTATAGTGTAGGAACTGGAGTTTATCAAATAGAAACTGGTTTTTTTTATAATTCATCTAAAATTGTTAGAACCTTTACCATTCCGAAGTCTTTTGGCTTAAATATGGTTCTTAGAACAAGTTTTTTTAGTGACAGACTAGAATTGAACACAAACTTTACCATTCAAAAAGATCAAGTAGCTTTTAAAAATGTATTTACCTCACATTATTTTACAACTGGAATTAGCGACTTTTCTGTTGGAGCGAAATATTTAGTATATCATCAAGAATATGAAGATAAATCTAAAGAAATTAGAAGCTGGAAACGCAGACATGCATTTGATTGGAAAAGAGCAATTCCTTCTATTGCAGTTTATATAGGCATGAATACAAATTTAGTAAATGATATTTATAAACTTGAAGGCATTACTCCAAAAGTTGGTGTTTTACTTCAAAACAACCTATCTAACAAGCTAAATATTATCACAAACATTTACTATGACAATATGAATAGTTCTTATTCTGAATTAATCTATATAGTTACAGGAACCTATGCTATCAATGATAATTGGAGTACTTTTTTAGAACATCAAGGAAGCTATAACAACTTTCAGATTAACAATAATTTTGGAACAGGAATAGCTTATTTAGCTAACCGACACTTTCAAGTTGATGCCTCTACACGATTAAATTTTAATGGAAAAACTACTGAATTTTATGCGGGGATTGGCTTTTCGTTTCGTTTAGACAGACATATGCCTAAATTTGATTAAATTGATGAAATGGGAATAAAATTATTGAACTAAAATCTACATCAATCAAGAAGAAAAAACAGCCCCTTGTAAAAAACGAAAAATGAGCCTCAAAAGAATTTTAATTAGCCTATTTTTAAAAGAGTCTTTTGTATATTTATCCTATGATTACTATTAAAGAAATACACACAAAAAAGGAAATGAAACAGTTTGTTACTTTTCCTTTTTCACTTTATAAAGGAAATCCGTATTGGGTGCCTCCCATAATTAAAGACGAATTAGACACGCTCGACAAAAACGAAAATCCAGCGTTTGAACATGCAGAAGCTCGTTTTTTTATAGCACTTAAAAATGAAAAAATTGTTGGACGAGTTGCTGCAATTATCAACAAATATGAAACTGAAAAACAAGGCATTCAAAAAATGCGTTTTGGTTGGTTTGATGTCATTGATGACCTTGAAGTTAGTAGACTTTTATTAGAAAAAGTAAAGGAAATTGGTTTACAAAACAACTTAACATACATAGAAGGTCCTTTGGGGTTTTCCAACCTTGATAAAGTTGGTGTTTTGATTGAAGGTTTTGATCATATAGGTACTATGATTACTTGGTTTTCTATGCCTTATTACAAGGAACATTTAGAAAAGTTAGGATACAGAAAAGAAAAAGAATATTTAGAAAATAAGTTTCAAATTAAAAATGTTGATGCTGCTTACTTCGAAAGAATTGCTAAAGTTGTAAAACATCGATTTAAGCTTACCTCCTTAAATTTTACAAAGACAAAAGACATTCTGCCTTATGTAGATGAAATGTTTGATTTATTTAGTAAAACCTATTCAAAACTCTCTTCTTTTGTACCTATTTCTGATGCACAAATAAACTATTTCAAAAAACGTTATATCGGATTTATCAATCCGGAATTCATCAAGTTTGTAGTAGATGAAAATCATAAATTAGTTGCTTTTGCGATTATCATGCCTTCTTTTTCTAAAGCATTACAAAAAGCAAATGGAAAGTTATTCCCATTCGGAATTTTCCATTTATTAAACGCACGTAAAAATCCAAAAACGGTTACCTCATATTTAATTGGTGTTGAAGACAGTTATAAAAACAAAGGAGTGACTGCCATTATTTTTGATGAATACATTAAAGTTTGTCTTGAAAAAGGAGTCAAAGAAATGATTAGAACACCTGAGCTAGAAGACAATGAAGCCATTCATAAAATTTGGAGAAATTTCAATCCAGTTACCCACAAAAGACGTAGAACCTATAAATTAGGAATTAGAAAAAGTTAAAATTTAAACACAAATAACAATTAAAAAACAAATCTTTGCAACTCTGTAACTCTGAGCCTAAAAAAATGCAATTATTTTATAATAAAGACATATCAAAAAACGACACTCAGTTTACTTTCGATAAAACCGAAAGCAGACATATTGTAAAAGTACTGCGAAAAAAAGATGGCGAACTGTTATATATTACTAACGGGAAAAATGAGTTGTTTACAGTAAAAATAATTTTAGCAAATGATAAAAGATGTTTGGTAGAAATTCTAAACTCAGAAACAAAATTAAAATCGTGGAACTACCATTTACATATTGCCATTGCTCCAACTAAGAATAATGACCGATTGGAATGGTTTTTAGAAAAAGCTACTGAAATTGGTATTGATGAAATCACTCCTATTATTTGTTCAAATTCTGAACGTACCGTTTTAAAAACTGATCGTTTAGAAAAGATTGTACAATCTGCAATGAAACAATCTTTAAAATTTACGTTGCCAAAATTAAATGAACCAATCAAGTTTGTTGAATTTATCAATCAAAATTTCAAAGGTGATTTGTTTATAGCACATTGCGAAGAATTGTACAAAAAATCACTTGCAAAAGAAGTAAAACCAAATACAAATGTTCTTGTTTTAATTGGCCCAGAAGGTGATTTTTCTCCACAAGAAATAGAAAAAGCATTGGCTAAAAAATTCATTCCTGTTACCTTGGGAGAAAGTAGATTACGAACCGAAACAGCGGGAGTTGTTGCTACACAAACGGTTACATTGATTAATGAAATTAATTGATTTATATTTTACTATCTTGCTTCAAATTCAATTGTATTTAGGTAAATGAAACGACTACTTTTTCTTTTTTTAATTTGTTTTTCACTTTTTACTACCAATGCACAAGAAATTGCCGTTTTAAAATACAATGGCGGTGGAGATTGGTATTCAAATCCTACTGCTTTACCCAATTTAATTGAATTTTCAAATACCAATAGCGCTACAAAAATTAAGAAAAACCCAACTTTTATTGCCGTAGGTAACCCAGATATTATGAATTATCCAATCGTTTTTATGACCGGACATGGAAACGTTTTTTTCTCTGAAGATGAAGCCAAAAACTTACACAATTATTTAATTTCTGGTGGATTTTTGCATATCTCTGATAATTACGGAATAGATAAATTTATTCGAAGAGAAATGAAAAAAGTTTTTCCTGCTTTACAATTTAAAGAAATTCCTAAAAATCACCCTATTTATAACCAAACATTTACTTTTAAAAATGGGCTACCAAAAATTCATGAACACGATAAAAAACCTCCACAAGGTTTTGGATTGTTTTATGAAGGAAGGTTGATTTGTTTTTACGATTATGAATCTGATTTAAGTGATGGCTGGGAAGATGCCAGTGTGCATAACGACCCAAAAGATGTTAGAGAAAAAGCCTTGAAAATGGGCTCAAATATTATAGAATATGCTTTTAAACATTAATCAGACAACCAATATAGACGATATTAAAATCCATTTTGACTCTAGCGGTTTGTGGGTCTTAAATATTGCTATCGGGATTATTATGTTTGGGGTTGCTCTAGGCATTTCAATAGAAGATTTTAAACGTTTGTTTCAAAACCCTAAAATTGTTTTTGTGGGTGTTTTGTCTCAATTTATTTTATTACCTGCTGCTACTTTTTTGGCGATTTTAGTGATTAAACCTCATCCTAGTTTTGCTTTAGGAATGATGATGATTGCTGCTTGCCCTGGTGGAAATATTTCTAACTTTTACAGTAAAATGGCTGGTGGAAATGCAGCCTTATCTGTTAGTTTAACTGCTTTCGCAACTTTAATTTGTATTTTTATGACGCCTTTTAATTTAGAATTTTGGGGCAGTTTGTATGAACCAACAGCTACCATATTAAAAACGGTTGAATTGAATCCGTATGAATTATTTAAATTGGTTTCGTTGATTTTGGGAATTCCATTAATAGCAGGAATGTTAGTAAAACATTATCATTCTGTAATGGCAGAAAAAATGGAAAAAGTTTTAAAACCGATTTCTATGTTGGTATTTGTTGCACTAATTTTTATTGCTTTTTCTCAAAATCTAGACATTTTTATGAATTACATACACTTGGTTTTATTCCTTGTAGTATTTCATAATGTATTTGCTTTTATCATTGGATATTATACTGCTAAAAGTTTTGGATTGAGCAAGAGAGATCGAAAAACAATTTCGATGGAAACCGGAATTCAAAATGGTGGTTTAGGATTGCTATTGATCTTCGGATTCTTTGAAGGCCTTGGCGGAATGGCTTTGTTAGCAGCTTTTTGGGGAATCTGGGATGTATTTTCTGGAATGGTACTGGCTACCTATTGGGGAAGGAAAAAGTAAATGTTAGCTGTTAGCAAAAATAAAAATTCTGCACTTTGTAACTCTGTAACTTTATAACTTTGCTACTCTGTAACTTTAAGACAAACTAGTGGCACATTTGCCCTCCATCAACCATTTCGTGTACATGAATAGGAGAAACATACGGAATGCCTAATCCCATTCCACGTAAAATAAACAATACCGCAATGACAACAACTGCAACCGGAATGAATTGTTGAATTCTCTTTCGCACCAAACCAGTAGTAAAATTTCCTAAATACACAAAAGCTGTCATTAACGGAATAGTACCCAATCCAAATAAGATCATATACAAACTTCCTTCTATCATATTTCCTGTCGCGATAGAAGCAAAAATTGCCATATATACCAATCCACAAGGTAAAAATCCATTTAAAAAACCAATGGTAAAAAAGGTATCCATTCTTTTCTTTTTAAGCTCTTTTCCCAATCTGTTTTTAACTCCAGAAAGAATTTTATAAATGGGTTTTGTAATGCTAAACTTATTGATTGTTTTTTTGGGTAACACAATCATTAAAATCATAATTACACCTATGAATATTGATAAATATTGCTGAAACCCAAAAAGGTAGAAGCCTTTTCCTAAGAAACCAAAAAGCAATCCTAAAATTCCGTATGTCACCAATCTGCCAATATGATAAAATGAAACTTGTAAAATCCTTTTAGCATTGTTGGTTCTCTCTACAGGCAACATAAAAGCAATTGGACCGCACATTCCTATACAATGGAAACTGCCTAAAAGTCCAAAAATAATTGCCGAAAATAACATTTAATAGAAAATTTCTTTTTTAAATAGGTAGTTTTGTTGATTAGAAGTCCAATCGACTATAATGTTCCAACGACCATCCAATAAACGTTTGTCAGGCATGAGCAAATAAGATGAATCAGAAAGTACTATAGGCATTTCAAAATCCAATTGTTTATTAGATGGTCTGTATAGGAACACTTTTCCTTTGATAGATTTTGCGTCAAATTCTTTTGGAAAGATAATTTTCAATCCTTCTTTCACATGTTCTATTTTTATATTTTCCTTTAAGTTTTTTCCGTTTCTAGTTGCGTCAATATTATTTTGAAAATTTAATTCCTTCTTATAATAATCAGTTGCAACTAAATCATAACTATATTTTTTATCAGAACTCATGGTAATTACGAAATACATAATAAAACCTATAAAGCTTATAAAAGCCAATACAATTCCAAATCCCCAGTTTAATTTAATCTTCATTTTATCTATTTTTTAGCGATAACTTCTTGGACCTAAAAAATTGGTTTTGGTCGTTTCTATTAATGTATCTCCACTATACACTCCAATTTTAAGTTTTATTTTATCTTTTTCCATTAAAGAACTATGTATTTCTATAAACAATGTTCCCTCGGCCAATCCTTGTTTTGGCACCATAAAATCTTTATGTGTTACCAATTCAATAGAACCTTTATGGGATAATAATTTATAACTTACATCTCTAATGTCTTTTGTAGTTTTATTAATTACCTTAAAGGTATATACATTGCTTATCATACCTCCTTCTTTATGTTGGTATAACTGACCAGGCAATCTTAATATGGTTGCTTCTACATCATTTCTTAAGAATAACATTCCGATTAAAATACCTACAAGAATAAATAATACCGCAGAATATCCTTTCATTCTTGCAGTGAACTTAAAAGGTGATTTCTTTTCAATATTGTCTTCACTTGCATACCGAATCAATCCTTTTGGCAGCCCAACAGCTTCCATCATATCATCACATTCGTCTATACAAGCAGTACAATTAACGCACTCTAATTGTGTACCGTTTCTAATGTCAATTCCTGTTGGACAAACATGTACACATTGCATACAATCAATACAATCTCCTTTACCAGTTGCAGCTCTGTCTTCATTTTTCTTAAATTTTGCTCTTCCTTCAGTTTTTTCTCCTCTAACAAAATCGTAAGCAACATTAATGGTTTTATTATCTAACAAAACCCCTTGTAATCTTCCGTAAGGACAAGCAATAATACATACTTGCTCTCTAAACCAAGCAAACACAAAATAGAATACTCCTGTAAATATTAAAAGAGAAATTAATGTATGTAGATTGTCAAAAGGAGAACCAGTGATGTAATCAATTACAGTATCTCCACCAATTAAATAAGCTAAAAACACATTGGCAATTAAAAAAGAAATGATAAAAAACACAATCCATTTTAAAACCCTTTTTCTTATTTTTTCGGCATCCCAGGGTTGTTTTTTTAATCGAATTTGTTTTCCTCTATCACCATCAATCCAGTATTCAATTTTTCTAAAAACCATTTCTAAAAAAATGGTTTGAGGACAAATCCATCCACAAAAAATTCGACCAAAAACAACTGTAAACAAAATGATAAAAACAACACCAATGATCATTGAAATAACCAACAAATGAAAATCTTGTGGCCAAAAAGGGAATCCAAAAATATTAAACTTACGTTCTAATACGTTGAATAATAAAAACTGATTTCCATTAATTTTAATGAAAGGAGATGACAGTAAAATAGCTAGTAAAAAGTAACTAACATAAGTTCTATATTTATAAAACCTACCACTTGGTTTTTTTGGAAAAACCCAAGAACGTTTTCCTTCTTTATTGATTGTACCTATACTATCTCTAAATTGTTCGTTTTTGGGTGTTTCCATTATGTATTAAATTTTATAAGAAATAACAAAAGTTACTCTTTCCAAATTTCTCCTTCTGGTTGTTTAGGGTTTGCAGGTGTTGTTCCTTGTAATGAGATGATGTAACTTGAAACTTTAGCAATATCAATTGGTTTTAGAATTTTATTCCAAGCTACCATTCCTTTTCCATCTCTACCTCCATTAGAAACTGTAGTAAAAACATTTTTAATTCCACCACCTAAAATCCAATATTCATCTGTAAGGTTTGGACCAATAGAACCTCCTCCATCAGCTATATGACAAGCTGCACAGTTTAAATTGAAAATAGCTTTCCCTCTACTTAAATCTTTTTCGTCAGTTAATAGTGTCACTGTAGATGCATCTACCATATCCGTTGCTGTTTCTTTATACTTAGCTAAAGATGCTTTTGCTTCTGCAACTGCATTGTTGTATTCTGTAATCTGGTTATCTCCATCAAAAACTTCAAATCTCACTAAGTATACAACAGCAAAAATTATGGTTGCATAGAACATATACACCCACCATGGTGGTAAAGAGTTGTCTAACTCTTTAATTCCATCATAATTATGATCTAAAATAATCTCCTCTTCTTGATCAATTTCTTTTGCATTTGTCCATTTATGCATGGTTTCTTTGAACCAAATACTAAAGTTGTTTTTAGACTCTTCTGGTGAAACCCCATTTTTTTGATCCTCTAAAGATTGAACTTTATTCAAGGCAGCTATCACTAACCATATTAACATCGATAACACTCCTAAAAAGGTAATCAACACCAACCATGGTAATGGGTTTTCTAGAATATTATATGGTTCTTCATAACTTGCCGATATTTCTGTAAATACAAACGGCATTGTAAAAATGAAGAGTACAGATACGATTGCTATAATATATTTTTTCATTTTTATTTATTTTTTAATTATCTAATGGTATTTGACTAACTTCATTTATGTATTCTTTTTTAGAGGTAAATACCCAATAAAAAAGTACTACAAAAAAGGTGAAAAAGACTAACAGAGAAATCATTGGATAAATCTCTATCCCTGTAATACTTTCCATATGATTTTTTACAAATTTTAACATGATTTCCTATTTTTTATTAATTAATAAAGCTTCTACATCTTTTACCTTAATATCTGTACCAAGTCTTTGCAGATACGCAATCAGCGCTACAATCTCTCTGTTTTTCATCTCAATAAATGGCTCGTTATTATCTTGAGCATATTTCTTATCTGCTTCGTAATTTTTTACAAAATCTGGATCTGCATATAAGTTTTTCTCAATTATTGATCCTTGCTCCAACATATGTTTTTGAGCATTTGCAATATCTTCATCTGTGTATGGAACTCCAAGAGCAACCATTGTTTTCATCTTACTCTCTGTAGATGACTTATCCAATTGGTTTCTAATCAGCCATTTATATCCTGGCATAATAGAACCTGGTGATGTACTTTGCGGATCATACATGTGGTTTAAGTGCCAGCTGTCTGAATACTTTGAGCCAACTCTATGTAAATCTGGACCAGTACGTTTAGATCCCCATAAAAATGGATGATCGTATACAAACTCACCGGCTTTTGAGTATTCTCCGTAACGCTCTACTTCAGATCTAAAAGGGCGAATCATTTGTGAGTGACATCCTACACAACCTTCACGTATATAAATATCTCTTCCTTCTAGTTCTAGAGGCGTGTATGGTTTTACACTACTTATTGTAGGAATGTTAGACTTCACTAATAAAGTCGGAATTATTTGAACAATACCTCCAATTAAAATTGCTACAGTAGCATAGATGGTTAATCTAACTGGCTTACGCTCTAACCAAGTATGGTAACTTTCTCCTTTTGTTCTGTGTTTAGAAACTTTGTCTAAAGCTGGTGCTTCAGCAAGTTCATCTGTAACATCACTTCCAGATTTTATTGTTTGAATGATGTTTACCAACATTACAATTGCTCCAAGGATATATAAACTACCTCCTATGGCACGCATCCAATACATTGGTATTATTTCGTTAACTGTTTCTAAAAAGTTTCCATAAGTTAATGTTCCATCTGGGTTGAATTGTTTCCACATAGATGCTTGGACAAAACCTGCTACATACATTGGCAATGCATACATGATAATCCCTAAAGTCCCTATCCAGAAATGGAAATTTGCCAAGCCTTTAGAAAATAACGTTGTTTTAAACATTCTAGGCACCAACCAATAAATCATACCAAAGGCAAAGAAACCGTTCCATGCCAATGCACCCACGTGAACATGAGCAATAATCCAATCACTAAAATGGGCAATGGCGTTTACGTTTTTAAGAGATAACATTGGTCCTTCAAAAGTTGCCATACCATAACCCGTAATTGCAACTACCATGAATTTTAAAACAGGATCTGTTCTCACTTTATCCCATGCTCCACGAAGTGTTAACAATCCGTTGATCATACCTCCCCAAGAAGGCGCAATCAACATTACAGAAAATGCAACACCTAAATTTTGTGCCCAATCTGGCAATGAGGTATATAACAAATGGTGAGGACCTGCCCAGATGTATATAAAAATTAATGACCAGAAGTGAACAATTGATAATCGATAAGAATACACTGGTCTGTTTGCTGCTTTAGGCACAAAATAATACATCAGTCCTAAGAATGGTGTTGTTAAGAAAAATGCTACCGCATTATGCCCATACCACCATTGTACTAAAGCATCTTGAACACCTGCATATACTGAATATGATTTCCAGAAAGAAACAGGAATTTCGATTGAGTTTACAATATGTAACATTGCAACAGTTACGAACGTAGCAATATAAAACCAAATTGCAACATATAAGTGGCGCTCACGACGTTTGATGATTGTACCAAACATGTTCCAGCCAAATACTACCCAAACTAAAGTGATTAAAATATCAATTGGCCACTCTAACTCAGCGTACTCTTTACCTGTAGTTTTACCCATCACTAAAGTTGCTGCTGCTAAAACAATAATTAACTGCCAACCCCAGAAATGAACTTTACTTAAAAAATCACTAAACATACGAGCTTTTAATAAACGTTGTAACGAATAATAAACCCCCATAAAAATACCATT